>DAOUBZ010000592.1:0-11589 GCA_034432515.1 Chloroflexaceae bacterium
CCTGCCCTGAGCGTAGCCGAAGGGGGCAGGGGGGTGAGGGCAAGCAGCGCATCAGGACGCCATCCGCCAAAAAACCTACCCCTGAGAGCCCACCCGCGTCCCCCGTGGCCGCCCGCCCGGCGGGCCGTCGCTCCGGCACCCCACGGCGCGAACGTTGTTATGGGCGCCCGGGTGGCGCACGACCGTTGTCGGCAGGGTCATGGTCGCGCGGGTTTTCGTGCAGAACACTACGCCGCACCCGGATGCGGTGGGTAACAGGGCGGCTACGCCGCCCCAAAGACCATGCGCATGCCCTGGGTGTGCGAAACCAGTGCATTGACCACCCCGGGGCTTTCTGGTATAGTGCCAGTACCCAGGCTACGAAAGCTACACCCGGATACGCTGGCTTGGACGGACGTTGTAGTTCGGCAGCGACAGAGGTGAAAGGGACTTCTACCATGAGCACAGGCAAGACTACCGCAACCGGCACGGCGGGCTCGCCCACCGCCGACATTGGGCTTAGCGCGGCGAATGTGCAGGGCACGGTGGCTATCCTGAGCCGGCTTCTCGCCGACGAGCACGTGCTCTACACCCGGCTGCGCAACTACCACTGGAACGTGGTGGGGATGGCCTTTGGTCCGCTCCACGCGCTGTTTCAGGAGCAGTACGAGGCGCTGGCCGATGACATCGACGAGATCGCCGAGCGCATTCGCTCAATCGGCGCGACGGCCCCCGGCACGATGACCGAGTTCCTGCAGCTCGCCACACTGGCCGAGCGTCCCGGCGATTACCCCGATGACCGGACGATGGTGGCCCACCTGGTGGCCGACCACGAGGCGATCATCCGTCATCTGCGCCGCGATGTGCGCGCCACCGATGAGCAGTATGACGACCTCGGCACCAGCGATTTCCTCACCGGCCTGATGGAGAAGCACGAGAAGATGGCCTGGCTGCTGCGCGCCCATATCGAGCAGCGCGGCTAAGCCGGCTCGGCACGGCCCACACAAGCCCTCGGCGCCAGATGCGGCGCCGAGGGCTTTGTCATCTCAGCGCAGCGCGCGCAGGCGGGCGGCGGCCTGCTCCGGAGTCAGATCGCGCTGGGGTTCGCCGAGCAACTCGAAGCCGACCATGAACTTGCGAACCGTAGCCGAGCGCAGCAGTGGCGGCAGAAAATGGGCGTGGAGGTGCCAGGCAGGGTGGGGCGCAGCATTGGTGGGGGCCTGGTGAAAGCCCATCGAGTAGGGGAAGGGCGCCGCGAAGAGCGCGTCGTAGCGGGTGGTGAGCTCCTTGAGGATGGCGGCCAGCCCATCGCGTTCGGCTCCGTCCAGGGCCGCGAGCGACGGTGTGGGGCGCCGGGCGACAACCAGCGTTTCGAACGGCCAGGCCGCCCAGAAGGGCACCAGGGCCACGAAGTGCTCATTCTGGCAAACGAGGCGCTCGCCGCGTTCCAGCTCGATGGCCAGGTAGTCGCTCAGCAAGGTGCGACCCTGGGCGGCGTAGTAGCTGCGCTGCGAAGCGTCCTCGCGGGCGAACTGCACCGGCAAAAAGCTCGTGCCCCAGAGCTGGCCGTGGGGGTGGGGGTTCGAGGCGCCCATCATCGCGCCGCGATTCTCGAAGATCAGCACGTGGCGCACCCAGGAGAGCGCGCTAAGCTCGGCATACTGGGCGGCCCAGGTGTCGACCACGGCGCGCAGCTCAGCCGGAGCCAGCTGCGGCAGCGCCAGGTCGTGGCGAGGTGAGTAGCAGACCACGCGGCAGATGCCGCGCTCGGCCACCGCGCGCAAGAGCGGGGGACCGTCGCCGTGGCTGGCGACCACTTCGCCGGCCGGCGCATCGGGCATCAGGGCCGCGAAATCATTGTCGAAGACGAAGGTGCCCGTATAGGTAGGGTTGGTGACACCGCCGGCGCGGGCGTTGCCGGGGCAGAGGTAGCACTGGGGATCGTAGGTCGGCAGTGTCGTAGGCGTGGGGGCTTCAACCTGGCCCTGCCAGGGCCGCTTCGTGCGGTGGGGCGAAACGACCACCCACTCGTCCAGCAGCGGATTGTAACGCCGGTGCGGATGGTCATCGAGGTTGAGCATCGTGCGTGTGCCTCTCAGAATGACAGGTCTCGTTGGAATCTAGTACGACAAGGAAGGTTGGCCTTCTGCCGCATCAGTACGCCGTACACCTGTCACCCTGAGCGGAGGCGTAGCCGAAGCGAAGGGTCTCGGTATGACATCACAGCCGGGATTCCTCGCTTCGCTCGGAATGACAACCCTCGTTGTAGTACTAGTGTCGCCACTTGCGGCAAACGATCGTCGTGCCGACCCCCGGCTGCGACTTGATGCTGAAGTCGTCCATCAGACGTCGGGCGCCGGGCAGCCCCATGCCCATGCCACGGGAGGTCGTATAGCCATCCTGCATCACCAGGTCGATATTGACGATACCCGGCCCCTGGTCCTCGCAGACGATCTCGATCCCCGTGCGGCCGCCCTTCTCGATCTCGCGAACAATCACCGTGCCGCTGCCGGCATAGAGGTAGATATTGCGTGCCAGTTCACTGACCGCAGTCGCGATGCGCGCCTGGTCGATCGGCCCGAAGCCGAGCGCCTTTGCCGTATCACGAGCCAGGGTGCGGGCGATGACGATATCGAGGTCGCTGCGGATCACCGCAGACTTAGACTGCCCCATCGCCGCGCTCCTCGGTAAGGCGCTGCAGCACGCTCAGTCCCTTTTCGAGGTTGAGGGCAGTGATTACGCGTGGCAGCTCCAGGCCCAGTTCGACGAGGGTGATGGCAACGGCGGGCTGCAGGCCAGTGAGCACGACGCGGGTGCCCATCAGGCCGGCCATCGCGGCGATGTCGGCGATCAGGCGGCCAATGAAACTATCGACGACATCAAGCGCGGTGAGATCGATGATCACCCCGCGGGCGCGGCTGGTATGGATCTTCTGCAGCAAGTCGTCCTTGAACTGGACGGCGGAGGCATCATGCAAGGCGACCTGGATGGAGGCGATCAGGATGTCACCGATCTTCAGAATGGGGATGCGGAGGCTTTCCACCGGATTCTCCTAGCGCGTGGGTGGCTGATCGCCTGTGGTGGCGCGGTACGAGCGGCCAGCAGCACCAGGGCATTGCTACCCTGTGGCGGCCGAGGCGACGCACTGCGGGCTGCCCACCTGCGGGCGACCGCGTAACTCCGGGAGCATCTTAGCCCAGGACCGTTACGACAATGTACACCACCGCGCCCGCCAGGAGTGGAACGCTCAGGTTGTCGGTGCCCGAGGGCGAGAAGGCCTCGGCAATGGTCGCTGCCAGCGCGCCGACGAAGGCGGCAAGCAGTGCGACGCCGATGCTGAGCGGTGGGGTGAGCGGGCCAAGGGCCGAGCCGGGCACGAGGGCCAGGGTCAGGAACATGGCGATCGTGGCGGCGACGAGCATGGCCGCGGAGCCCTCATACGAGCGGCTGCCACCAGCTACCTGGTAGCGATGGCGTCCGAAGCGCCGCCCGATGATGGCGGCCATCGAGTCGCCCCATGTCATGGCCATGGTGCCAGCGGCGGCGATGTGGCCGCGGTCATCGGGCGAGTCGGTGCGCCAGAAGAACAGGAAGAGCAGGGTGATCGACAGGGCAAAGTAGACCGTGCCCGGCGAGCTGTCGGGGGCGTCCATCGACTCCAGCACCTTGTAGCGCCAGAGAACATAGTTGATCGCGATGAACGAGGCGAAGGGGATGATGCCGATATACCAGGTGTCGAAGAGCGCGAGCACGCCGAAGACCCACATCCCCGCGCCGATGTGCACAATCTTCCGGGTAAAGTCCTGCGGGTAGCCACGCCAGCGGCGGATCAGTTCGGCCAGCACGAGCAAGCCGGTGGCATAGGCGTAGGAAGCTCCCAGCCCGATCCAGTCCTGTGTTGTCATAAGCTGTTTGGCGCTCAGCAGCGGAGAACGCCGCCATTCTAGCGCCGGGTAGACGAAACGTCAATTGACCGGCAAGGGGAAATCCCCTGAGGCGGACCATTGCGCCGGCGCTGCAGCTCGCGGTATAACTGTGGAAGCAACCGATCTTCCGTCAGGGAGCGAACCAGATGTCGAGCGCCCGACTGCTGCTTGCCGATGACCACGCGGTGGTGCGCGCGGGGATCGCCAATGCCATCGCCGATCTCCCGGACGTGGAGGTGGTGGGCGAAGTGGGTGATGGTGAGGCGCTCCGTACCGCCCTTGCCGAGCTGCGCCCCGATTGTCTGCTGATCGACGTGACGATGCCCAGCTTCGAGCCGATCGGCGATATCGCGCAGATTCGGGCCAGCTATCCCGCGCTGAAGATCCTGGTGGTGAGCGCCTACGACGACGATGTCTACGTCCAGGGGTTGCTCGGGGTCGGGGTCAACGGCTATCACCTGAAGGACCAGCCGCTCAGTGAGCTGCGGCTGGCGGTGCAACGGGTGCTGGCCGGTGAACGCTGGCTCTGCAGTCCCCTGGTCGAGAAGCTGATCCGCCTGGGTGAGGGCAGCCCGGCGCTGCTTACCGAGCGCCAGCGTGAGTTGCTGGGTTACCTGCAGGCGGGGCTCGACAACCTGGCGATCGCCCGCCGCACCGAGTTGAGCGTCAAGACGGTCGAGAACCACCTCACGCGCCTGTACCGCCAGCTGGGCGTGCAGAGTCGCTTGGAAGCGGTGAGCTATATCCACCAGCACCCGGCCCTGCTCGGGCGCACCGTCACGGTCGCAGGGCGGGAAACGGAGCGTACACCTGCGACCCGGCTGGCACTGCTGATCGTCGACGACAACCTGCGTTATCGCAGCCAGCTCCGGCGCATGGTCGGCAGGGCCTATCCACAGGTCAGTGTCTACGAAGCCGAGAACACCCGTGCGGCCCTGCAACTGGTGCGCAGCGCCGCGCCGGGGCTGGCGCTGGTCGATGTGGTGCTGGGCGACGAGAATGGCATTGACTGCGCGCGACAGCTGCATGCACTGGCGCCCAACACCCGGGTGGTGCTGTTCAGCGCCTATCCCGACCGCGAGTTCCATCGCCAGGGCCTGCAGGCCGGTGCGGTGGCCTTTCTTGACAAGAAGGACCTTGATGTCGCTGCGCTGCGCGAATTGATTGACGACGCGCTGGGATGATGTAGGGGAAACCCCCCATTGCCACTAAGGGAAGCCGCTTGCCGAATGGGGGGAGCGAGGGGTTGTGGCAGGGGGGCCAGCGCCGTATAATCACGGCACGACAGCCACCAAATCCGGCGATCCGTGTCGATCAACGTTCGCCTGCCGTCAGCAAACGGAAAGGAGTGCCACGTAAGGCCACACCATTGGGCGCTTCGGCGTTCGTTTCGTGATGGAACAATCTAACTGTCTAGGAGGACACTATGCGTAACAAAGGCGTCGTCTGGTTGCTCGCGCTGATCGCGGGCCTGTTCCTTGCTGCCTGTGGTGGGCAGCAAACCCCCGCCCCCCCTGCCGGTGGCACAACTCCCCAGGCTGGTGGCGAACAACTCGCCGTCGGGATCGTTCTCCCCACCCGTGACGAGCCCCGCTGGATCCAGGATGAGACCCGTTTCAAAGACGCTCTGACCCAGGCCGGCTACACGGTCGAGATTCTCTTCAGCCAGGGTGACTCGGCCCGCGAGAAGGCCAACGTCGAATCACTGATCACCAAGGGCATCAAAGTGCTGGTGATCTGCCCCCACGATGGCACCGCCGCGGCCGCTGCCGCCGATGCCGCGCGCGCCGCTGGCGTCAGGGTCATCTCCTATGACCGCCTGATCCGCGAGACTGATGCCGTCGACTACTACGTGACCTTCGATAGCATCGCGGTGGGCGCCCAGCAGGGGCAGTTTCTGGTTGACAATGCCACCGGCACGGGCAACCCACTCTACCTCTATGCCGGCGCAGCCTCCGACAACAACGCCTTCATCTTCTTCGAGGGCGCGTGGAGTGTGCTGCAGCCCAAGATCGCCGATGGCACGTTTGTGGTGAAGAACTCCAGTGAGGCCGTGGCGCTCAGCGACAAGCCGACGCTGACCCGTGACGAGCAGGCGCGGATCATCGGCCAGATCACGACCAACTGGGACTTCAACACCGCCAAGACCCTCGCCGAGTCGAACCTGACCGCCGCTACCGCGGCCGACAAGGGCAACGTCTTCATTCTTGCCCCCAATGACGGTACCGCCCGCGCCATTGCCGACGTCTTCGGCGCGGACCCGGATGTCACCAGCTTCTTTGTGACGGGGCAGGACGCTGAGAAGGCATCGGTGCAGTACATCATCGATGGCAAGCAGTCGATGACGGTCTTCAAGGATGTCCGTACCCTCGTGCAGGACGCGATCAACGCCAGCATTGCCCTGCTGAAGAACGAGAGCCCGGTTGCCCGCGGCTCCTACAACAACGGCAAGATCGACGTCCCGGCCATTCAATCGCCCGTGGTCACCGTCGATCGGTCGAACGTGAAGGAAGTGCTGATCGACTCCGGTTACTACCAGGCCAGCGACTTCACGGGCCTGTAGTCGCCAGGTGCGGCCCACCCCGGGCAGGAACCAGGACGGCGGCGCCGCCCCGGTTCCTGCCCACCTGTAGCTGGAGGAGTCAGTGGTCCCATGAGCACACCTACTCCCATCCTGGAGATGAAGGGCATCACGAAAGAGTTTCCTGGCGTGAAAGCCCTCAACAATGTCAGCTTTCGGGTGAACCGGGGCGAGATTCACTGCCTGGTGGGGGAAAACGGGGCAGGCAAGTCCACGCTCATGAAGGTGTTGAGCGGCGTCTATCCTTATGGCACCTACAGTGGCGATATTCTGATCAATGGCGAGGTGCAGAAGTTCCGCGGCATCCGCGACAGCGAGCACGTCGGGATCGCGATCATCTACCAGGAACTGGCCCTCGTTCCCGAGTTGAGCGTCTACGAGAACATCTTCCTCGGCAACGAGATCCGCAATGGTCCGGTGATGAACTGGAACGAGACGATCAAGCGGGCCAGCGAGGTGCTGGCGCGCGTACGGCTCGATGTCAATCCCGGGGCCAAGATCAAGGATCTAGGGGTCGGCAAGCAGCAACTGGTGGAGATCGCCAAGGCACTGAGCCGCGAGGTCAAGCTGCTGATCCTCGACGAGCCCACTGCCGCGCTCAATGAAGACGACAGCGCCAATCTGCTCGATCTGCTGCGGGGCTTGCGCGCGCAGGGCGTGACCTGCATCATGATCTCGCACAAGCTCAAAGAGGTGATCGCGATCGCCGACCGGGTCACCGTGCTGCGCGACGGCCAGACGATCTGCACGCTCGATGCGCACCAGGGCGAAGTTACCGAGCCAGTGCTGATCAAACATATGGTCGGCCGCGAGATCGACAATATCTACCCGCCACGAGCGGAACGGCAGCTTGGCGAGGTCGTCCTGGAAGTGCGCGACTGGAGCGCCTACAGCCCGGCGCTGGGTCGCCAGGTGCTGCGTGACGTGAACCTGAACGTGCGCAAGGGCGAAATCGTCGGCGTCGCCGGCCTGATGGGCTCCGGGCGCACCGAGTTGGCGATGAGCATCTTCGGCAACCCGCTGCACTACCAGGTCAAGGGTGAGCTTGTATTGAAGGGCCAGCGGCGGATGTTTCGCTCACCCGAGGATGCGATCAAGGCCGGGGTCGCCTATGTGACCGAGGATCGCAAGGGCAATGGCCTGATCCTGATCCAGGACATCAAGCAAAACATCACGCTGGCCAACCTGCGTGAGATTGCCCGCCGCAGCGTGATCGACGCCAATACTGAGATCAAAGTGGCTGAGGGCTACAAGACCTCGCTCAACATCAAGACGCCCACCGTCGAGCAGCGGGTCTCGAACCTCAGTGGCGGCAACCAGCAGAAAGTCTGCCTCGGCAAGTGGCTCTTTGTCAAACCCGATCTGCTGATCCTCGACGAACCGACGCGAGGCATCGACGTCGGGGCCAAGTACGAGATCTATACGCTAATGAACCAGTTGGTGCAGCAGGGGATGAGCATCCTGATGATCTCATCGGAGTTGCCTGAGGTGCTGGGGATGAGTGATCGCGTGTACGTCGTGTCCGCCGGTAGAGTCACGGGCGAACTGCCGATCGCGGAGGCGACGCCGGAAAACGTCATGCAGCTTGCAACCAGCTGAGGAGGTGGGGATGCTCTCCGAGAACCTGCAGACGAAGGGGGCGGGGTCGTTCATGCAGAACCTGCAGAAGGTTCTGCGCGAAAACATCCGCGAGTACGGCATGTTTATCGCCCTGTTCGTGATCATGCTGATCTTTGCCTTCACGACCGGGGGCGTTTTTCTCTCCTCGCGCAATCTGAGTAACTTGCTGAACCAGACGGGGTACATCGCCGTGCTGGCGATCGGCATGACCCTGGTGATCGTGATCCGGCACATCGACCTGTCGGTGGGCTTCCTGGCCGGCTTCATGGGCGCCGTCGCGGCGATCGCGCTGGTGCAGTGGGGCTTGCCGACGATTGTGGTGGTGCCGATAGTGCTGGCACTGGGCCTGCTGGCAGGCCTGATCACGGCCTTTCCAGTGGCGCAACTGGGCATCCCCTCGTTCGTCGCCTCGCTGGCGGGCTGGCTGATCTATCGCGGCCTGCTGCAACTGGCGACCGAGCGCACCGGCACGATCATCATTCCCAACGCCGCGTTCAACGCCATCGGGAACGGCTTCATCCCCGATATTCCGGGCCTCGACGGGGTCTTTCCCGGCGTGCACAAACTCACGCTGCTGCTCGGGATCGTCGCCGTCGTGCTGTTCATCGTGAATGAGCTCAATGCGCGGCGCCAGAAGCTGGCCTACGGCTTTGACGTGCTACCCACCGATATCTTCGTGCTCAAACTGGGCTTCATTGCACTGCTGGTCGGCGGGATCACCTGGGTGCTCGCCGGCTACAATGGGCTGTCGTGGACGGTTGTGATCGTGCTGGTGGTGCTCGGCATCTACCATTTCATCACGACGCAGACCGTGCTCGGGCGGCACATCTATGCCGTGGGCGGCAACCCGGAGGCGGCTGAGCTGAGCGGCATCAGTGTGAAGCGGATCATCTTCATGGTCTTTGGCTCGATGGGGATGCTCTCGGCCCTGTCCGGCATTCTGTTCGCTTCACGGCTCCAATCGGCGACGACGACCGCTGGCACGCTGTTCGAGCTCGACGCAATCGCTGCGGCCTATGTGGGCGGCGTCTCGGCTGCTGGCGGTGTCGGCCGGGTGACGGGCTCGATCATCGGCGCGCTGGTGATGACCTCGCTGACCAGCGGGATGAACCTGATGGGCGTCGGCATTGCCTACCAGTACATTGTGCGCGGCGCAGTGCTGGCGGCCGCCGTGATCTTCGACGTCTCGACGCGCCGCGCGGCCAGGTAGCGCCGGCCGCACGAGTGCTGCCATGACCAGGCGGGTCGCTCCATCACGCTCCTTTGAGCAGCGCGGCATACGGAGCAGCCGTGTGCCGCGCCCACCCTGGCGCGCGCTTGCTGGCCGCCAGGAACTGGTCATCCTCGCCTTTCTGGTACTGGCTGCGCTTGTGCTGAGCTTCCTGAATCCCAGTTTCTACCAGCCGACCAACCTGCTCAACCTGGCCCGGGGGGGCTCGTGGTTTGCTGTGGCGGCGCTCGGGGTGAGTATGGTCATCCTGGTGGGCGGGATCGATCTCTCGGTCGGCGCGGTCATGGCGCTGGCCGGGCTGCTCTGCGCCATGGTGTTGCGTGCGGGTCTGCCACTACCACTGGCGATCGCCGCCGGGTTGCTCGGCGGCCTGGCGGTGGGTCTGCTCAATGGGCTGCTGGTGGGGCGGCTCGGCCTGCCGCCGTTTATTGTCACGCTTGGGACGATGGGCCTGGTCCGTGGGATCACGCTCGGGCTCACCGATGGCGCGCCGATCCGCGACCTGCCGGCCTCGTTCCGCAGCCTGGGGCAGAGCAACCTGCAGCTCGGGCCGCTGACGCTGCCGCTCTCGCTAGTGATCATGGCTGGCCTGGCTGTGCTGGTGAGCCTGCTGCTTGAGCGGACCGTGCTTGGGCGCTACATCTACACGCTCGGGCGTGACGCGCAGGCGCTGCGGCTGGTGGGCGTGCCCACCGAGCGGATCACGATCACCGTCTATGCGCTCAGTGGTGTGCTGGCGGCCTGCAGCGGCATGCTGCTGACCGCGTGGCTGGGCGTCGCTGCACCCACAGCTGCCGAGGGCTACGAACTGGAGATCATCGCCGCCGCGGTGATCGGCGGCGCTAGCCTGTTTGGTGGCGAAGGCAGTGTGCTCGGCGTGGTGCTGGGCACAGCGCTGCTGCTGGTGGTGCGCAACGGCATGATCCTGCTCGGGCTGCCTGCCTACTGGCAGACCGGCGCGATTGGCGGTATGATCCTGACCGTGGTGCTGATCGACTACCTGCGGCGGCGGCGGCTGAACCATGGGACGAGGGCGACGCCGTAGGGCCGCAAGGCGAAAACCATGGCATCCAGCGGCATGCGCAGAGTGGCACGCTTGCTGATCGGACTGCTCGGGCTGGCACTGGTCGCCTGTGGGGTGCCGGCAGAGTCGGCGCGCCCACGGCTCACGCTGGCCTGGGTGAGCAAGAGCCTGGGCAACCCGGTCTTCGACCATGGCCGCAATGGCGCGGTGGCGCGGGCCGGTGAGTTGAGCGCAAGTGGCCCCTACACGATCGAGTTGATCACAGCCGCGCCCGCCTCGGCCGATGCCGTGGAGCAGACCCGTGTGCTCGACGACCTGATCGCGCGGGGCGTGGATGCTATCGCCGTCTCCTGTAACGATCCCAATGTCTGCGCCGAGCCGATCAACCGGGCGGTGGCCGCGGGTATTCCGGTGATGACCTGGGACAGCGATGCGCCGGATAGCGCGCGCTTCACCTTTCTAAGCATCGACAACTACACCGCCGGGCGTATGGCGGGTGAGTTGCTGGTCAAGGCGCTGGACGGCGAGGGCAAGGTCGCGGTGCTCACGGGCGTGCCGGGTGGGCTGAACCTCGAGCAGCGGGTGCGCGGCTTTCGCGATGCGGTCGATGCCTATCCGGGCATCAGCATCGTGGCAGTGGTGGCGAGCAATGAGGATATCAGCCGCGGCGTCCAGGGGGTCGAGGACGTGATGCAGACCCATGGCGATCTGCGGGGCTGGTTCTTCGCCGGCATGTGGCCGCTCTTTGCCGACCGTGGAGCCATGCCGCTCTGGGAGCAGGCCGCGCGCACCGGGCGCCTCAAGACCGTCTCGTTTGATACGCTGCCGTTCCAGCTCGAGTTGCTGCGTGATGGCTACCTCACCGCGCTAATCGGCCAGAAGTACTGGGGCTGGGGCTACGACTCGGTGCAGATCCTCTATGACCGGCTGGTCAACAACAAGGTGTATCCCTCGTTTATCGACACCGGCATGGACATCGTCACGATCAACAACGTCGAGGCCATGATCCGCGCCTGGGAGACCAATGACTTCGTCACGCCGCTGCCCCCGCCTTAAGTGGTCTGTAAATAGAGTATTTCGCCAGACCCCCACCCCCTCCCCAACCCTCCCCCGCTGGGGGAGGGCGTTCGGCTCCTCCCACAGACCGGGGGAGGCTGGGAGCTCTCAGGGGTAGGTTTTTGGAGAGTTGCGCCCCCAGGCCCCACATACCCCACCCCCCTACCCCCTC
>DAOUBZ010000593.1:0-3646 GCA_034432515.1 Chloroflexaceae bacterium
CCCCCCCCCCCCCCCCCCCCCCCCCCCCCCCACTACCACCTTGTTGGGCAGCGGACGTTGTCCAGGCCCTGGGTGACGCCAGGCCGGCCCGCGCCGTCTTTTCAGTGTCGCGCATCGGACCGGAGGCAGGATCGGATACCAGTAAGGAGGATCACCGTGGCCTCGAAAGCGGACTTCACTGCCGAGGAGTGGAAGACGATCGGATTGGCGCCGATCGTGACGTCGATGTTCATCTCGATGGCCGACCCGAGTGGCCCGATCGGGCTGATGAAGGAGATGTTCGCCGCCGTGGGCAGCATCGTTGAGGGGGCGAAGGATGCCGCCTCGCTCCAGATCGTCAAGGATCTGGCCGCTGATCTGCAGGCCAGGGAGATCAAGCCTGACCTGCCGAAGTTTGGGAGCAAGGAGGAGGCGATGGACTTCGCGAAGCAGACGGTGAGCGAGGCCGTGGCCCTGCTTGCGGCCCGCTCGCCCGATGAGGTTCAGCCCTTCAAGCAGTTCCTCTACGATACCGCGCAGAAGGCGGCCGAGGCCGGCAAGGAGGGTGGCTTCCTCGGCTTCGGCGGCACGGCTGTGAGCGAGGCCGAGCGCCAGGCCCTGAGCGACCTGGCCGCGACCCTCGGGCTCACGGTCTGATACGACGAGGTCGCCGATGGCTGTCACCCGGCTGCTGCCCGACACCGATCCCGCAGTGGCCACGCTGGCCCACGACCTTGAGCAGGCGCGGGCTGCGAGTTACCCGCTCACGTTTGCCGTGGCTCGCCTTGCCGGCGAGCCCGCTGAGCCGAGCTCGGCGCTCGATGCCCTCGCCGCCGAGCTCGGCTATCGTGGGCTCGGCGCTGCCTGGATCGAACTGCCGCGCCGTATCGCTGCCAAGCTGCTCGTCCAGTTGATTAGCAGTGAACTGGCCTACCCCGCTGAGGTCGTGCCGCGTGCGCAGGCGGAGGCGCTCACCCAGCGCTTCCTGTCCCTCTTTCCGCCAGGCGCGCGCTACTTCACCAATGGTGCGGTCAGTGGTGAGGTTGCCGTCTACGACAGCCAGGGCGAAGCGGTGCTCGGCTGGCGTTCGATCAGCGAGGCTCCGCTTGATAATGGCCTGGTCGCACTCGGTGGTGGCCGGGTGGCGATCCTCTGGGCAGAGGACGCGCCGTAGGTCCACGGTGCGTGGAGTTGTCGATCTGAGCCCCTGAAGCTTACGGCCGGCGCTGTGGCCTGTGACCCGCCTCCACGACCCGCAGGTGCATCAACAGGTGTGGGTAGAGCAGGTTGAGCCGCTCCAGGGCCGGGGTCGGCAGGGTCCAGACCGTGGTCGGCGCGCTGGCCAGGGCAGTGGTGGTGCGTGGCGTGCGGTAGAGCGCGGCGCGGCAGCCAAAGAGCTCACCCGCCTCCCGGATCTCCCCGATCGTGGCACCGTCTTCGTCGATGAAGCGCAGCGCGCCCTGCACGAGCAGGTAGCCCTCGTAGCCGGGCTCGCCGCAGGCGAAGAGTTGCTCATCGGGCGCCAGGTGCCGCGGCTGGAAGTCGAGCGCCAGGTCGAGCAGGTTGGCCCAGGGCAGGTCGCGCAGCACCGGGACCTCGGCCAGCCATTCGGCGCGCGCGAAGGCCGCGCGCAGCCCCAGTTGCTCCGCGGCTGGCCCGAAGACCTCGGGGCGTAGCCGCAGGAGCGTCACGGCGCCCCGGGCCAGGGTCGTGCTTGACCGCGCATCACCCAGGATCGCGCCCCGCTCGCCGATACTGCTGCCCCGCCCCAGGATCCGTACCTGCGTTCCGCCAATGCTGATCTCCACCAGGCCCGAGTGAACGATGTAGGCGCAGCCGTCTGAGGGCTCGCCCTCGTGCAGGATCACCGCCTGATCAGGGAAGGACACCACTTCTACCTGCTCTGCCAGGGCGAGCCGCGCAGCTGCGGGCAGCCGCGCGAAGAGTGGGCAGGCGCTGATCGTCTCGATCAGTTCGATCTGGGCGTCGTCGGGGAGCGGCGCGCCAAGCCCGACGACCGAGCCGCTGGCCGCGAACTCGATCCGTGACGCGAGCTCGGCACTGCCTTCGGGTAAGCGGTGCGTGCTGGTGTGCGCCAGCACCAGGTGCTGGCTCTTCGCCGTCAGCGCCTCGAGCAAACGGGGGGTGATTGTGCTGTGGATCGTTCCGCCACCGACGTCCTGCACCAGCACGCTCACGCCCTCTGCGAAGCACACCAGTTCCTGCCGGCGCTCCTCCGAGAGCACCCCGCCCATGACCAGTTCGTCGAACCACTCCTCGTCGTAGCGCATGTCTCCTGAATAGCAGACGCCGTTCACCCGCACCGCGATGGTCGGGATGGAGTGGATGGCGTAGATCGCCTCGAAACGTCGCCCGTCGAGCTCCAACGGCGTCCCGGGGTTGAGCGGCACGTGGTCGAAGAGTGCCGCCACGTCGTGGCGCGGTAGATCAAGCATGGCGCTCAGCACGCGCAGCAGGCTCTGGTAGATCAAGTCGGAGGTGATCAGGCGCACCCGGTGGCTGCCCATCAGGATGAGTTCGGGCAACCCCGCCAGGTGATCTTCGTGGAGGTGGGAGAGCACGACCTCGGCGATGTGGCTGGTCGATAGGCCCAGGTTGCTCAGGCGCACGTAGACATAGGCAGCCGCGTCGAAGAGCGTGGCCTGCGTCTCGACGGTGGGGCCCAGGTAGGCCAGAAAGCAGGTGGTGATGCCCTCCGGGTCGAAGCCATTGCTGCCGCCGATAAACTGCAGGGTTACCTCCTGGCGCTGCAGCGGCCGCGGGGGCGCCAGCACGAGGGGCATCGCGATCTCACTGATCCGGGTGCTCACTCGGGCGACCTCGGCGCCTGTCTCGTGAAAGACAAAGCTCTCACCCTCCAGACTGATCGTGGTTGGCCCCAGGGCGCCGCCGCCAGCCTCCAGGCTCGCGATGCGCGCCATGTCGTCGAGCTTCGGCGCACGCCCCAGCGGCGGGTAGAGCGCCACGGCCGCACATTCCCGCTGGAGCCAGCCGAATGCACCGTAGGCTGCCGGGTCGCTCGGGCCGTTGATCGTCTCTTCAAGGATGGTCTGCAGGCGCCGGGCCTGGGCAGCAGTGACCGTGATCAGTTGCACCTGGCGGCCGGCGACGAAGTAGTTGAAGTAGATCAGGAATTCGACACTCGCGTAATTGATCCCCCGCCGTACAAAACCACTGGAGCCCAGTTCGCTCCCGGGTGGCACATCGGGCGGCAGCAGGATCGTCGCGGGTGGGGTGATGGCGCTTGCGATCAGGTATTTGAGCGTCTCGGGCGGGCAGTTTACCAGCACGTCGCCTGCCTGGGTCGTGACGACCGTGACCGAGTTGGGCAACGGGCGGAGCCGCGCTGAGGCGCCTGGCGGTGGGGTCGCGCTACGCATCAGGGAGCTTCCTTTCACGGGCACCTGGGTTGGTTGCCAGACCGGGATGTGGCCCCGGTCCAGCGGGTACTAATGTAAACGCGCAGCGCCCGAGGCTTCGCGCACCATTATCGCATATCGTCACACCCCAGGCAGCCCCACCTACCAGGGGTAGGTTTTTGGGGAGTTGCGCCCCCAGGCCCCACATACCCCCCCCCTACCCCCTCCCCTGGCAGGGGAGGGGGACAGAATCTGGCGTTGCGATGCGCCAGCGGAGCTGGCGCATC
>DAOUBZ010000594.1:0-4183 GCA_034432515.1 Chloroflexaceae bacterium
GCGCCCAGCCCCGGCGGTATGCCGTCGGCGATGGTCTTCGGCGGGCCGGGCGCGGCCGGCAGTTCGACGGCCTACGCACGCGAGGACCATCGCCATGAGACGCCCGCGATCCCCCAGCCGGGCGGGGTGCCCGGCGCCCTGAGCTTTGGGGGCAGCGGCATTGCAGGCACCTCGCAGAACTTCGCGCGCGCCGACCATACCCACACGCTGCCGGCGGCTCCCGCGGTGCCCGCAGCCGGCACCACGCTCCCGACCGCGAACACCTACAGCCAGCCCGGCGCCGTGGGTACCTCGGCAGACTACGCCCGCGCCGACCACTCCCACCCGATGCCGGCCGCGCCGAACATCCCGGCCCCGGGCGGCGTCCCGGCGCCAATCATCTTTGGGGGCAGCGGGTCGCCAGGGTCCTCAGCAGCCTACGCACGCGCCGACCACGTCCACCCTGCACCAGCGCCCGGCGGCCTGGGCCGGCTCGTGGGCGCAGGGCGCTTTAAGACCGACGGCAGCGTCGACACCTCGACGGGCGACGTCGCAGTCGGTGGGCTGCGGGCCTTCAGGCTTGGCGGCGACAGGGCCACACTCTACCTGCTGCGCTATGACGAGTACAAGAGTGCCATCCGCCACACCGTCACCGGGGCGCCGTGGGTGCGCCTCAACGACAGCCTCCCGCACGTCTTCGAGTACCTGGGCCGCAGCGCCGACAGGACGCTCGGGGAAGAACTGCGACCCTTACTGGGCGAGGATCTGCAGGAGCTTGTGGAGCGCGTCGGGATGGAGGAGTTGGGCCTGGTGATCCGGGTGCAGACCATCCAGGGGAGTCCGGCCGACCTGGGCTTTGTGGTCGAGATCATGGCCCTCGAAGCGTAGCGCAGCGCGGGAGGAGCGTATGGACCAGCAACCGGGCACGGCGATCGTCGAAGGCGGCATTCGCGCCGTCAACTTCTTCAACGGGCGCCTGCTCTCGGGCGAGGACATGAGCCGCGAGCAGGAGGCGAACCGCGCGGCGCGCCAGCGCCTGGGCCGCGCAATCGGCCCCGGCGTTGCCTACGGCCTCGACGTGGCCCGCGCCGGCGACCTGGCTGTGACGATCGAAGCGGGTCTCGCGGTGACTCGCAGCGGCCAACCGCTGCTGCTCGGCGGCCGGCTGACCCTTGCCCTGGGTGAGCAGCCGAGCGCCGCGGGGCCAACCACGGCGCCGGACTTTCGCAACTGCGACCCCTTCGCCGGGGGCGTCTACATCGCGCGGCAGGGCCTCTACCTGCTCACGATCGCGCCCGCCGAAGTGGGCGAGGGGCGCGCGCCGGTGAGCGGGCTGGGCAACAGCGCCGCCCCCTGCAACACCCGCTATGTGGTCGAGGGCGTACAGTTCCGCCTGTTGCCCGTCGACATGGCCCGCGACCTCGGGCTCACCAACGCGCAGCTGGGCGACGAGGCGCGCCTGCGCAGCCGGCTGGCGGCGATCTGTCTGGGCCTCGAGGCGCGGCGCAGGCTGCTCGCCGACCCCTTCGGCAGCCCGCCACCTGCCGATCCGCTCGACGTCCTGCGTCCGCGCCGCCTGACCGACTGCGACGTGCCGCTGGCCCTGATCTACCGCACTGAAGCGGGGGGTTTGGTCTTCGTCGACAACTGGTCGGTGCGCCGCCCGCTCACCGCGCCCGAGGGCGCGCCGGGGGCCAGCGCGGGCGACAGCACGAGCCCATCGGGCTACCTTGGCCGCCAGAGCCTGCTCGGCGAGGGCTGGGGCCTGCGTATGGCCGCCATGATGCTGCAGTTCGACGAGCAGATCAGCCAGATCCCGGCCAATGGCCAGGCGGTGGTCGCCGCCCGCGACCGGCTGCTCTTCCTCCCGCCGGCGGGGATCATCCCGCTCCACGTCGGGAGCGGGGGCGGCTTTGACCTGGCCGCATTCTTCGGCCAGCTGGCCTCGCGCGATGTGGCGCTGATCGATGGCGTGCAGCTGCCCCCCTTGCTGCGCGAAGCTCTCGACCACGAGCCGATCGACCTGGCTGTGCCGCAGAAGGTGCAGCTCTACCGGATCTGGGAGAACGTCCAGGCCCTCGAAGCCGGCAATGAGGTGCGGCCAGCCCTGGTGTTCGCGAGCCGGACCCTGCCCTACAGAGGAGTCGCGCGCTTCGGCCGGGCCCGGGTCGCACGCAGCCGTGTCGCGCCGTCGGTGATCTGAGACAAGGAGAATGGAGATGGGTTACGGCGGAGCGCAGCGAAGCGAGGGATCTTCCGCCAGGATGCCTGTCACCCCGACCGGAGCGCGGCGGAGTGGAGAGGTCTTCCTGGTCAGGTTGAGCAGATTCCTCGCTGTGCTCCTCAGAAACATATGGCGCATGTCATTCCGAGCGGAGCCGCAGGCGGAGCGAGGAATCTCGTGCGGGACACTTCGCTGCGCTCAGAGTGACATGTGTTGCTCCCGGCGCCACTGGCCGCCGGCCATCAGGTACTCGGAATGACATGTGCCTTTACCGAACCACGCGTGTGGTTGGAGCTAGCAGGATAGGAGCAAGACAATGCCACTTGTGACAGGCGCCAGCGCGGCGCAGCTCGCCGCCGCGCTCGCTGCCATCCCGATCGCCGAGGACGACGCGGTGATCACGCGAGACTACCACAACACGCTGCGCGCGGCGATCCTCCTGATCGCGCACGAGATCGGCGCTGACCTGAGCAACCAGCCCGTGGCCCTGAACCTCGCGCCGGCCTTTCTGCCCAACGCCGGTGGACCGAACTGGCACCTTGATGGGGGCATCGCGACGCGGCCGTTGGATCCGGTCACCGGCGCGCGGCTGGCGAATGCCAACAGCTGGATGCCAGTGCAACTGCCTGACGGAGCTAGCATCCAGGGCGTGACAGTCTTTGGCCGGCGCGCTGGCACGATCAGCTCGTTTCTGGTCAGCCTGCAGCGTGGGACGATCCTCGAGGGGACGGCGGTTAGCCTCTACAACGCGCAGCTGCGCGAGGCCGAAGACCCTTTCGAGCGCTCCGCGCTGCCCGCCAGCACGGTCGCCACGAGCCCGGTGGACAACAAGACGTACAAGTACTTTGTGACTGCCCGTCTGGTCGGGGCCGGCGACGCCGATGATGTCGCCGAGATCCGGGCGATCCGCATCACCTACCTGCCTGCCTGAGTTACGCGCCGCCTCGCGCCCACGAAAGATGAGGAGCAAACCGTGCCCACCGATCCCGGCCTCGCCGACAACCAGATCTCCGTGCACGACGGTCCTGTCTCGCAGCCCTGGATGAGCGATGACATCTGGCTTAACCGGGGCACTCCCGATAACGATCGCGCCCAACCCGCCCCCTCGACCAACGCGGTTGAGGTGACGGTGCGCTTTAACCCTGGAGCCACCCAGCCGCTTCCTCCCGGCACAGCCCTGGTGTTCGTCGATGTTTACATCGGCAACCCCTCCCTTGCAATGACCCCTCTCGCGAACACCACGCGGATCACGAACGTGCCGACAAGGCCTGATCTCACCATCGACCTGACGGACTTCACCGCTGCGAATAGCTACACAGTGCGGAGGGGGGTCACCTGGACGCTGCCCAGCCCGGCGCCGGCTCCGCCGGACCCGCAGAGCCCGGGCCACCGCTGCCTGCTTGTGCGGGTCTACGGCGACACCCAGACCCCGAGCCCGGGCAACTTCTTCCCGATCACCGACGAGCCCCATGTCGCGCAACGCAACATCTGCATCGTCACCTGCAGCAGTCCCTGCTCACAGGCAATCGAGACCGCGCTGCCCGAGGAGGCCGAGCTTTTCGCGGAGCGAACGTTCATTCAGGCGTTCGTCGATCTCAAGCCCTCCAGGTGGCTCATGAAACAGCTGCTGCCGACCCTTGAGGCTACACCGGGGTTTAAGCGCTTCGCCACCGCTGCGCCTCCGCCGTTTAAGCTCGACTTCAAGGATGTTGAGGTTAAGCGGTTCTTCGACTACACGGAGAAGCGTAACCAGCGCGGGTTCTTCGGCCGCCGGCGTTTCCCAAACCTCACTGCCGAGATCGCGCTGAGGCCCGGCCAGTTGACCACCTTTGATTTCCTGACCGATCTGGAAAACGTGGAGTTCGGTGACGCCTACATCGTCCACCTCACCCACATCGGCCAGAACGAGAAGGAGCGCTTCCTTCGCGGCGGCCTGACCCTGGTTACGCTGCGGGTGCCACGCTGATGCGCACCGTCGAG
>DAOUBZ010000595.1:0-2787 GCA_034432515.1 Chloroflexaceae bacterium
GGAGGCGTAGCCGAAGCGAAGGGTCTCGGTATGGCATCACAGCCGGGATTCCTCGCTTCGCTCGGAATGACAACCCTCGTTGTAGTACTAACCCGAAAGCTCCCGAACCGGCGAGTGGAACCATCAAGCTCGTGGTGGCCGTGGAGGATTGTACCAGGATGGTGACAATCGTACCGGCCACAATACTCGCAAGGACACCCCGCCCCAGCGCCGTATGCAAGATCTCCTTGGCCCGACCGACCAGCAACCGTTTCAACAACTGGCTCATGAAGTGCACGGAGACGAGAATCAGCGCTACGCCGATGATGATTTGCAGAATCCCGTTCCAGGGTTCGGGCAAAAATGCCGTCGCGTCCCGAATGAGATTACGAAGAGGTCTGGTGATCATGCCGACGAAGTCGAACTCGTCGATGCTCAGGTCGGCGCCTCCTACCAGCAGATTCGCCATCGCAGCGCCCAGACGCTCCAGGGGTTGAAACAGCAATTCCAGTGGGAAGAAGATGAGCACTGCCGAACGGCCACCGTCACTGGTAACCCGCCTCCCACCAGGCCGACAATAATGGCGGTCGCTGTGCTTGACGACTGGATCAGGGCCGTCGCTACGATTCCGACGATGAGTGCAACGACCAGCAGCCAGTTCAGCACCCTGTTACCGATTGTGACGACCGGTTCTTCCGAAACTCCAGCAGTTGATGTACTCATCCCAGCTCACCTCCTTGAGGTCTTTGACCGGTTGCCCAGTGCTGGACATGATGAGCGTAGCGCCTGCGTATTAAGCGAAGCTCAAGGCGAGGTAAAGAACGTACCAAATAATCTGGGGGAACATCAAGCGGGGTCGGCACATGAGGCGCCGAGCTTGCGGGCCTAGGCCCGCTCGGCGATCAGGTCGGCGAGGGAAGGCAGCCCAAACCGGCGGTGGCAGCCTGCCGGTCAGGAGGGTATAATGTGGCAAGCAGAGAGATCAGGAGCCGGGGCAGTCACGGCCGCGATACGCAGGCAAAGCCTGGGTCACGCGAAACAGGCGACGATTGCTGTTCTTGCTGCTGCGCGCTAGAAGGTTATCCGCTTTCAGCTCTTTCGTCGTGGCCGGCCGGCTCTGCCGGGGTCTCGGGGGCGCGCGGTTCGTCGTTGTCGGCGGAGCCGGGCACCGGGCGGCCGAGGAGTGCCGCGACGCTCTCGGCAGTCAGCTGCAGGGCGATGCGGCCATCGCTGATCAGCCGGTCCATCAGCGTGGGGTCGCGCACCTCGGTGGGCAGGGCGCTGACGAAGTGGTTGAGCACTTCGCTCTGCTCGGCGATCAGTTCGGCCCAGCCGGCTGCGGGGTTGCTGCGGCGCATGGCGGCGAGGTGCAACTCGGCGAACTCGTGCAGCTTCGCGGCGGTGTCGTCGGTCAACTGGGCGGCGGCCCCCGCCAGGTAGGCAAGCGGCGCGTCGGCGCCGGGTGGCGTGTCGACCGGCACCAGGTGGCCGACCACCACCTCGCCGACGGCCAGCCGCTTCGAGGCGCCATAGTCGGCCACCTGCGAACTCTCGCCGCTGAGCAGATCGCGCAACGTGACGCCCTGGCCCTTCTGCACGGCGTCCACGACGTAGGCGCGCAGACGCACGTCGCGCCACTGCGCCAGCAGGCGCCGCTCGTAGGTGTCGACCGCGAAGCTTTCGCTGTCGGCCAGGCGCTCGACCAGGGTGTGGCCATCTTCGCCCCGCACATCGAAGGCGAACCAGGTCAGGAAGCGCTCGGCGCCACGGTCCTCGAGCTGGTCGAGCTCCTCTAGCTGTTCGAGGCGATACTTGCCCTGCCAGAAACGCTCGAAGGCGGCGGGGAACTGCTCGGGTACGCTCTGGGCGGCCTCGATGATCCGGGGCAGCAGCGTGTCCTGCGCCTGGCGCAGCAGCAGTTGCTCTGAGCGGGCGGCCTGCTCGATCGGCAGGTGGCAGTCTTTGTACTTGCGGCCACTGCCACAGTGGCACGGCTCGTTGCGACCGAGCTTGCGTTGCGATGATCCGGGCTTCGCCATACAAACCTCATCCTGGTGGCGCGTGGTAGGCCGCACCGTGCGCATCGTGGTGCGGCACGTCGGCGCTGATTGTAGCATGCGGGCCGTACCAGCGCCTGTGCTAGAACGATAATGCGATGAACATCTCGCTGGTCTGCACCGTGCGTGACGAGGCGGACACGATCGGCCCGCTGCTCGATTCGATGCTGGCGCAGACGCGCCTGCCCGACGAGATCGTGGTCAACGATTGCCTGAGCCGCGACGCGACGCCGGCGATCGTACGCGCCTACGCGGCCCGCGAGCCGCGCATCCGGCTGGTCGCCGGGGGACATAACATCCCCTCGGGGCGCAACAACGCGGTGCGCGCCGCCCGCGGCGCAATCGTGGCCTGCACCGATGCGGGGCTGACGCTGGACCCGGGCTGGCTTGCCGCACTGGTGGCCCCGCTTGAGGCGGGTACCGCCGATCTGGCAGGTGGTTTCTACGCGCCCGAGCCGCGCTCGCCCTTCGAACTGGCCCTGGCCTGGACCAACTACCGCACCGTGGTGGAGATCGACCCGCAGCGCTTCCTGCCCTTCGGCAACTGCATGGCCTTTCGTCGCGAGCTCTGGGAGCAGGTGGGCGGCTTCCCGGAGTGGCTGAGCCACAGCGAGGATCTCTACTTCGACCTGGAGGCCGAGCGGCTGGGCTTCCGGCGCATCTTCGTGCCCGAGGCGGTCGTCCACTTCCGGCCGCGCTCGTCGCTGCGGGCCTTTGCGCGCCAGTACTTCCTCTACGCGCGGGGCGACGG
>DAOUBZ010000596.1:0-1574 GCA_034432515.1 Chloroflexaceae bacterium
CCCGGGCCGGGAGAGGGGCCTGCCCTGAGCGTAGCCGAAGGGGGCAGGGGGGTGAGGGCAAGCAGCGCATCAGGACGCCATCCGCCAAAAACCCTACACCTGAGAGGGGTTGGGGAGGGGGCGGGGGTTTGAAGAACTTGAGTTACGGACCAGTTAGAGCTAACAAGGAGCACCCGTGCGCCCATTCTTCCTCATACTGCTCGGCGCCGCCGCGCTCCTGCTGGCCGCCTGTGGCAGGTACGCCCCACCTGCGCCTACCCGTTCGGCGCTGGAGGAATCACAGACCAGCGTCGCGCTCCAGGCGCGGCCCACCCTGGCCCCGCTGAACAGCGGCGCCGCGCCTCCCGCCACACCGCGCCCCGCGCCGCCCGACCTGGCCGAACTGCTGCAACTGCGCCCCGATGACCCGCGCGCCCTCGGCGATCCGGACGCCCCGGTGCTGATCGTCGAGTTTACCGACTTCGAGTGCCCCTTCTGTCAGCAGTTCTTCCGCGATACGCGACCGATGATCATCGACCAGTTCGTCGAGACCGGGCTGGTGCGCTTCGTGGCGCGTGACTTCCCGCTGACCGACATCCACCCCTCGGCGCCGCTGGCGGCCGCCGCCGCCCAATGTGCCGCCGCCCAGGGCCAGTTCTGGCCGATGTACGAACGGCTCTTCACCACCCACCGCGTGGAATGGGGCGGCGTGCCGAATCGCGACCGCGACGTGTTCGTCGAGTTTGCCGGCGATCTGGGGCTCGACAACGCCACCTTCGTCGCCTGCCTCGATGACCCGGCTACCCAGGAAGCGATCAGCGCCGAGCAGGCCGCGGCGGCACGCCTTGGCATCAACTCGACGCCGAACTTCCTGGTCAATGGCCAACTGCTCCGCGGTGCGCTGCCCTTCCGCGTCTTTGAGGACCTGATCCAGCAGGAGACGGGGACGCGGTAGGGGTACGGCCCTACTGCATGCCCTTCAACTCGTCGATCGGCACGAAGACGGCCTCGGGCGTCACCACTGGCTCGGGGGCCGGGCCGGTGTCGCTCCAGCCCTGGTTCTCCAGG
Source organism: Chloroflexaceae bacterium (assembly GCA_034432515.1). Lineage (GTDB taxonomy): Bacteria > Chloroflexota > Chloroflexia > Chloroflexales > Chloroflexaceae > JACAEO01. The sequence continues at coordinate 1,048 of DAOUBZ010000596.1, forward strand.
GTCATCGCCACCTCGGCGATCGCCATGTCGTGATCACAGACGGTCTGGCAGGCCAGCCGGTACTGGCCGAGCAACTCCCGCTCGCTGAGCTTGTCGAACTCGGCGCGGGTCATCGTTGTGGGCTCGCCCGCGGCGAAGCTCACGCGGCAGGTCGTGCAGCGGGCATGCCCGCCACAGCGGTGGCCGATCGCCACCCCGGCCTCCTCGATCGCCAGGACCAGCCGCGTCCCCGCCGCAACCTCCTGCGTTTTGCCGGCTACCGTCAAGCTGGGCATCGTGTATACTCCCTATCGCTCATACAGGATGGACCTGAGGGTGCAGCGGCGCTGCCGCTATACCCTTTTCAAGCTAACATGAGTGGCCCGGAGCGTCAATGTAGCCGGATCGCCGCCCCGTCGGGCCGAAGGATTGGTGCAGCCAATCCTTCGGCCCTCAGATCGTGACAAAACTGTAAGCTCTCTACTTTGTGACTTGGGGGCGAAGGTGGTATACTGTGGATTATGGTAAGTACTTCTCGCCTTCCTCAG
>DAOUBZ010000597.1:0-2370 GCA_034432515.1 Chloroflexaceae bacterium
AACTGCGCGCGCGTCTCGCCGCGCGGGGCGCTGCCCTGCGCCAGGCACAGCGCGGCGCGCTGCAGCGCATCCAGCGCCGGGTCGGGGTGGCGCCAGGGGTGGGCCAGGGCCGCCTGGTCGAAGGGCCCGACCAACTGGCGCACCTCCGCCAGTTCAAGCAGGCGCGAGCCGGCGGGGATGAGCAGCCGCAGGGCATACTGGACGGGGCTTACACTCTCGACCAGCCCCAGTTCGACGATCCCGTCGAGAAACGCGGCGTAGCCGGCGCGGCTTGTCCAGGGCGTGAAGGCAACACAGGTGGCGTTGAGCGCCAGGCCCGCCGCTCGCAACTGTTCCACCGCGCGGCCCACATCGGCGCGGGTGTGGCCTTTGGCCAGCCGCTGCAGGATGGCGTCATCGAGAGCCTCGACTGCACTGGTGACCAGCACGCAGCCAGTGGCCCGCAGCTCGGGCAGCAGCGCGGCGTGGCGCAGCAGGTGCTCGACCTTGATCGTCACATCGTAGGTAAGATCGGGAAACTCAGCGTGCAGCGCACGGACGAGCGGCAGCGCGTGGCCGGGGCCATTGAAGAAATCGGGGTCGCCGAAGGTGATGTGGCGCGCGCCGGCTGCGACCTGGCGGCGCACATCGGCGAGCACCACGTCGCGCGGGATGACCCGAAAGCGCCCGCCATACACCGGCACGATCGGGCAGTGACGGCAGGTGTGTTTGCAGCCGCGGCTCGCCTCGCTGTAGCCCGTGGTCCGCGGTCCTGCCGGGGTGATCAGCTGGGCGTAGTGGACCGGTCCGGGCAGGCCCGTCCGCTCGGGCGTCACGAAGTCCAGCCGCTCGAGGCGAACCGGGGCGACGCTCGCCGCGTCCACCCGCCCTCCGGCACGCAGGGTCGCATATAGCTCCACCAGCGCCGCCTCGAACTCGCCGCCGACGCAGACGTCAGCGCCGCGCGCGCGCAGGTAGTCGGCGTTGAGCGGCGCGTAGAGGCCATAGCAGACGATCAGCGCCTGCGGAGCGAGGGCTCGCAACTCGGGCAGCAGATCGGCGGCCAGGCGTGTCGCCGTGTGCATCGGTACGTACAGCCCGAGCATAGCTGCCCCGGCCACCGCCGTGCGGTCGAGCGGCTGCACTGCCAGGTCGCAGCTGCGCACCTCGGCGCCGGCCCGCCGCAGCCAGGCCGCGGGCGAGGCCAGGCCGAAGGGCTGGTGGCCGAGCTCGTAGGTGGAGATCAGGACGACGTGCATGCCTCTATTGTACGCTATCTGTGGCCGCGCCGGGATGCGCCTTTACGCCAAATGGTTTGACATTCACCCTACGCTCTTCTACCATGACAGGACGTTCGCCGACGGCGCTCATCCGGCAGTTGAGGAGGTCAACGATGACAGGCATAGCGGGCTGGCCCGCGCTCCCTACCCAGGTCCACATCCGCGAGGTTGGCCCGCGTGACGGGTTGCAGAACGAGGAGACCATCCTCTCGACTGCTGACAAGCTCCGGCTGATCGACGCGCTCGGCGCCACCGGCCTGACCGAGATCGAGGTGGGCGCCTTTGTGCGGGCCGAGAATGTGCCCCAGATGGCCGATACCGCCGAGGTCTTCGCCCGCCTCACGCGGCTCCCCGGCGTGACCTACAGCGCCATCGCTCCCAACGTGGTCGGCGCCCGGCGCGCGGTGGCAGCCGGCGTCGATGCGGTGCAGGTCTTCCTCAGCGCCAGCGAGAGCCACAACCGCAGCAATGTGAACATGGGCGTTGAGCAGTCGCTGGCCAATGTCGCCGAGATGAGCGCGCTGGTGCGCGCGGCCGGCGTTCCCTTCGACGCGGTGCTCTCGGTAGCCTTCGGCTGCCCCTTCGAGGGCCACGTGCCGATCGAGCGCGTACTTGAGCTCTGCGGGCGTCTGCTCGACCTGGGCGCCGGCCAGTTGACCCTCGGCGATACAACCGGTATGGCCCACCCGGTGCTGGTGCGCCAGGTGGTGCTCGCCTTCCGCGAGCGCTTCCCGCGCCAGCCGCTGCGCCTGCATCTCCACAGCGCGCGGGGCGCTGGCCTGGCCAACATCCTGGCCGCGCTCGAGGTTGGTATTGCCGAGTTCGACAGCAGCATCGGCGGGATCGGCGGCTGTCCCTTCGCCCCGGGCGCGCCCGGCAACCTCTGTACCGAGGATCTCACCCACATGCTCCACGAGATGGGCATCGCAACCGGGTTGGACCTGCCCGCGCTCATGGAGACCGCCTTGATGCTGGAGCGCATGCTCGGCCACGTCGTCCCTGGCCAGACGATCAAAGCCGGAATCTGCAAACATCTGACCGGGTGAGGGGCATGGATCCACACAATCGCGTCGTGATCCTCACCGGGGCGTCGGCCGGCATCGGCGCGGCG
>DAOUBZ010000598.1:0-3863 GCA_034432515.1 Chloroflexaceae bacterium
GGCCCGCCGGTGGCGCACCCGCGCCCGTGGCGGCGCCGGCAACGCCTGAGCCCCGGCCCGCCAGTGTCGCGCCCGCGCCCCGGGCGGCGAGCAAACGCCAGTCCGCCCGTCGTGGCGGCGAGGTGGATGAGACGGTGTTTATGTCCGAGGCGGAAGAGATGGCGCTCCTCCGTATGCCACCCGCCGCTGAAATGCAGGCCCGCCCCTCTGCGGACCGCATCATCGAGGAGGGCAGTGGCAGCTTCGGGCCGCGGCTGCGGGCCGAACGGCTGCGTCGCCACCTGACCCTCGTGCAGGTCGAGAACGACCTGCGCATCCGCATGTCCTACCTGCAGGCGATCGAGGACGAGAAGTACACCCTGCTGCCACGCGGTCCGGCCGCAGTGGAAATGGTGCGCCGCTACGCCGAACATCTGGGGCTGGACGCGGCAGACATGCTCGAGGAGTTCCGAAGCAAACACTACGTCGAAGCGCCGCAGCCCATCCCGGCCCTCGGCGGCACGCCTGCGCCGCGCAGCCTGCCCCGCTGGCCGATCGTGCTCGTTGCCGTCTTGCTGGCCCTGCTGGTTGGCCTGGGCGCTATCCTCATGCTCGATCCCGGCTTCTTCAACCGGGTGCCGGCCTTCTTCCAGAGTCTCTGGACCCAGATTATGGGCTGGATAGGCGGCTGATGGTCAGTGGGTCAGTGGCACCAGCGACATTTTGATGCCGAGCATCGCACCCCGGTACCAGAGGAACACCCCCAGCCAGACGATCAGCAGCACGGCGGCCACTACCACGGGGCGCGCCGCGCGGCGTGCCCAGAGCTGGTCGAGCACGGTGGCGAACGCCAGGCAGCAGAGGGGCGCCAGAAAGTAGATGTAGCGCACCTGCAGTGTATTGACATAATCAATTACCGCGAAGACGAAGGGCGTGATCAGCCAGCCCAGCACCACCGCCCGCCCGAGCGGGCGCCGGGCGCGCGCCAGGATGAGCGGGATGCCCGGCAGGAGCATCAGAAAGGGCAGCATGCCCACCCCGCGCCAGACGGCGACCGGCAGGATGCGCACGATGTAGGCCCGGTGCTCGGCGAGTTGCTCGGCTGAGAGGCTGCTCCGTTCGCTGAGCACGCCCCGGGTTGCGCCAAACATCGGCGCTGCCACCACGCTCAGGTAGAACAGGACGCACACCACGCCCGCCGCGAGGCCGGCGATCAGCAGGCCGCGCCATGCCGGCGCGGAGGGGCGTGGGCGCAGCCATGCCAGACCCAGGGTGAAGGCCGCAGCCGTGCTGGTGAGGATGATCACGCCGACGTGAGAGAGCGCGACTAGGCAGAAGCCGATGAACAGCAGGGCCGTGCTTGTCCGGTCAGGGGCGCGCATGTGGCGCAGCAGCAGCCAGAGCAGCAGCAGGATGAGCATCTGGCCGCCGATGTTGGTGAAGAAGCCCCACCAGAGCGCGGTGAGCTGGATGGGCAGCACTGCCAGCAGCCCGGCTGCGATCAACGCCGCGCGCCGGCCCAGCTGCAACTCGCGCGCGATCAGCGCCAGTAGCGGCGGCCCGCAGGCATCGAGCAGCGCCGCGCCGATATGCAGCGCAAAGGGCAACTGCGGCCAGATCAGCAGCAGCGGGAGCACGAGGAGGTAGGGCCCCGTGGGGTAGAAGGTCGTCCCGCCGCCGAACTCGTGCGCCCCGACGAACTGGTAGATCTCGCCACTCTGCACCTGCCCGATGATGATCGACTGGATGTCGAGGTCGTTGAACTCGAACCCGGGCGCACTCACGCCGATCAGGCGCAGCGCCAGACCGCCCAGGCTGATCAGCCAGAGCCAGCGGGCGAAGCGCGCCTCGGCGCTGGTGTCGCGGGGCAGCAGCCGCTGCGCCACCAGGCTGGCCGCCACCAGCGTGGCGCCGACCAGGGCCAGCGGCCACACGCCCAGCCCGGTCCAGGCGCGGGCGCCGAGGTTCAGGCCGACCAGCAGCGCCGTCATGGCCAGGGCGCTGGCGACCACCGCGCGGGGTCGCGCGCCGTTGAGCCGTAGCAGCGTTGCCGCCATGGCTACCACGGCCAGTTGCACCAGCACCAGTGGCAGTGCGGGGCGGGCCAGCCCGGAGATGGGCCGGACGCCGACCCGGTCGAGCGCGACGGCCAGCAGCCGGTTGTCGCCCGCGGGTGTCACCGTGGGGCTGGCAAAGCGCAGCCGGATCAGCCCGGACTCGACGGCCGTGTCCGGCAGCAGCACGTGGTACGCGCGCACGGTGATCGGCACCTCGAAACGCAGCAGCGTCGCGCCGGCGCTCATCGCAAAGGCGAGCGGCTGATCCGCGGGCTGCGGCGCGGCGTTCATCGTGGCGGTGAAGATGGCGGGGCCGGTGCGTCCCACCGGCAGCAACACCTCGGCGTCGCCGCGCGCCCAGCGGTAGGTGCGCGCACCGGGGTCATTGGGCGCGACCACCTCGCGATGGTAGACCCCACGCAAAAAGATCCGGTCGCCGGAGCCGACGGTGCCAATATCGAGCGCGAGGGCGCTGGGTGAGGCCAGCGAGACCCAGAGGGCGGCGAAGAGCGCCACGGCCAGCGCCGCCGCAGCCCGGGCTGCCCGCAGGCGCGGCAGCGCCGGTGCGCGAACGGCGGGGCGCGCCGCCGTGGCAGCCGAGGGCGGACGGGCGGATGCGCTCATCGCCGTAGCAACTCCCTGGCCCGGTCGGCATCCTGGCGGATCTGCGCCACCAGGGCCTCGATCCCGTTGAAGCGCTGCTCGCCACGCAGGCGGTGCAGAAAGGTCACGCGGATCGAGTGCCCGTAGAGGTCGCCGCTCCAGTCGAGCAGGTGAGCCTCCACGGTGTGGTGCAGGCCATCGAAGGTGGGCCGCACGCCGACATTGGTCACGGCGGGCAGCGCCGTACCGTCGAGATAGACATGGCCGGCGTAGACCCCGTCGGCGGGGAGCACGTGGACCGGGTCGATGTGCAGATTGGCGGTGGGGAAGCCGATCGTCCGCCCGCGGCGATCGCCGGCGACCACAACGCCGCGCAGGCCAAATGGCCGCCCGAGCAGCGCCACGACGCCCTCCACGTCACCGAGGCGCAGCCGTTCGCGCACGCGCGAGGCGCTGACCGGCCCATCGTCGACGATGATCTTGCTCACGGCGCCCACGGCAAAGCCGAGCTCAAGGCCGATCGTCATCAGGCTGGCCACATCGCCGGCCCGCCCGCGGCCCATCGCAAACCCCTCGCCGACCCAGAGCTCGCGCACCGGCACCGCGGCGACGACCTGGCGCATATAGGCCTCGGCGCTGGTCGCTTTCGTCTCGTTGGTGAAGGGCGCGATGATCAGCAGGTCGGGACCAAGCCCGGCGATCAGTTCGATCCGTTCCTCCAGGCTGGTCAGCAGTTGCAGAGGCTGGTCGGGCCGGAGGATCGCGTTGGGGTGGGGCTCCCACGTGAGCACGGCGCTGCCGAAACCCAGGCTGCGCGCACGCTCGACGGTGGTGCTGATGAGTTGCTGGTGGCCGAGGTGCAGCCCGTCGAACTTGCCCATGGTGAGCACGGACGGCCGGGTGCTGATGCCTGGCGCAAGGGAGCGAACTACTTCCACGGGGATCCCTGTACGCTGCGCAACTGACAGTTCTTCGTGCGCAGTGTAACACAGGTTCATTGACGCAACGCCAGGCTCAGCTCTCACCAGCCAGTTTCTGCAACTCGTGGAGCAGGTTGAGCGCCTCGAGCGGGGTGAGCTCGTTGATGTTGAGCCGGCGCAGGTACTCCAGCACCGGGCTGGGCGCCACGTCGAAGAGGCTGAGCTGGTTGCTGGCCGGGCGGCGCTCGCGACGGGGCGAGTTGCTCGCCGCAGCGGCGGCGTCCGCCCGGGGGCCGCCGCGCAC
>DAOUBZ010000599.1:0-2201 GCA_034432515.1 Chloroflexaceae bacterium
CGCCTCACGGTGCCCTTCGACGCCGCCAACGCAGCGCCGATCCTCGCCGCCCTCGACGCCGCTGCCACCGAGGTACTTGCGGCAGCGCCGCAGCGCTACGGCTTCGAGCCTGGCCCCTTCTGGGCCTGGGAGCAGGCGGAGATCCGCACCGTGCTCGCCCGGGCCGTGCGCGGCTGGCTGCGCGAGGGCGCGGCTGGCGTGGGGTTCCGCCCGGCCGGCGTCGAAGTAGGCTTCGGCATGGGGCGCGGCCTGCCGCCGCTGCGCCTCGCAACCCCCGCCGGCGTCGTGCACGTGATCGGGCGCATCGACCGGGTCGACCAGGACGAGCAGGGGCGACTGGCGCTGATCGACTACAAGAGCGGCAGCGGCGCCCGCTCCCTGGCCGACACGCTAACGGGCCATGACGTGCAGCTCACGCTCTACAGCCTGGCTGCCGCACAGCTGGCCGCTCCCGGCCAGACGGTGGTGCAGGCCGCCTACCTGATGATCGGCAGTGGGCGGCGCAGCCCGCCGCTCACCGCGGCCGAGCTTGAGCAGGCCACGGCGGCGCTCCACGAGCGGCTGGCCGCCACCGTGGCCGGCAGCCGGAGCGGGGTGTTCCCCGTTCAACCCAGCCGCGAGTGCCCCCCGACCTGCGCCTTCGCCACGATCTGCCGGGTGCAGCGCGCCACGTAGGCCCCTGATCGATAGCCGGACCCGGCCCCTCCCTGTAACCTCCAGCGCCATGCAATGGTACACCCCGTGCGTCCTACCCTCATCAGCACACTGGAGGTCCCCCAATTGCAATCACGTCCACCCGCTCGTCCCGTCATCCCTGGATCTAGTTCGCCCTCGCCGTCGCGCTCATCGGCCTCGCCCTGCTGCTCCTCGCCTGCGTCGCCCCCGCCACCAGCGGCTCCGTGGCCCGCCCCGCCCGTAACGCCGTACCCGCCCGGGGGCGACGGCGGGCCGCCGGGCCGTCTCTACGGCTGTGGCAACCATTGCCGAGGCGTGGGCAACCGCTGAGGCGTTGAACCGGGAGCCTGCCTCCTTGCTGGTCAGCACCGCCGAGGCGGCAAAGCTGGTCAATGCCAGCGCCGGCGACCCGCTGTGCGACCTCCTGGCGCCTCCCAGCCACCGGCATACGCCACAGGGCTTCCTATTGTGGTAAAGCACAGTTTGCGGTACGATTGTTTCAATGGCTGCCTCGGCAGGCCAGTCGCGTCTTCGGATGCCGCACGTTGACAATAGGTTCTGTTGCTGTAGCGTGTGAGACTGGCGTACCCCCCGGTGCGCACGACTGAGGAGTGAACTGGTGCGAATCGCGATGCTGAGTGTCCACAGTAGCCCGCTGGCCCGCCTGGGCGGCAAAGAGGCGGGCGGTATGAATGTCTATGTGCGTGAGCTGGCCCGCGAGTTGGGCAGCCGCGGCATCCCTGTCGATATCTTCACCCGGAGCCAGCAGCGTTCGGCGCCGACCATCGAGCCGCTGGGCTGCGGCGTGCGGGTGGTCAATCTGCACACTGGCCCCGCCGTCCCCTACGACAAGAACCGGGTGCTCACCTACCTGCCCGAGTTCGTCAGCCGGGTGCGCTGCTTCGCCGATGGTGAGGATCTGTCCTACGATGTCATCCATAGCCACTACTGGCTCTCGGGCGAGGCGGCCCTGCGGCTGCGTCGCAGCTGGGGAGCGCCGGTGGTGCACATGTTCCACACCCTCGGCGCGATGAAGAACCGCGTGGCTCGTAGCCAGGAGGAGACCGAGACGGGGCAGCGCATCGCGATCGAGCGGCGCCTCATGCACGAGGTCGATGCGCTGGTGGCCGCCACCTCCCTTGACCGGGCGCAGATGGTCTGGAACTATGGCGCCGACCCGGAGCGCATCCGGGTGGTGCCCTGCGGCGTCGATCTGCGTCGCTTCCAGCCGCGCCCGCAGGCCGAGGCCCGCGCGCGGCTGGGCCTGCCGCCCGCCGAGCGGCTGCTGCTCTGCGTCGGGCGCATGGAGCCGCTGAAAGGCATGGACGCGCTGATCCGCGCGCTCCCGCTTGTCAGCGCCGACGGCGTGCCGACGCGCGTGCTGCTGATTGGCGGCGAACCGGAGGGCCGGCCCGCCGCCTGGAATGCCGAGCAGCGCCGCCTCGACGGGCTGCGCCATGCGCTTGCGGTGGCCGGGCAGGTGAGCTTTCTCGGGGCGCAGCCCCAGGAGCGCCTGGCCGACTACT
>DAOUBZ010000600.1:0-11425 GCA_034432515.1 Chloroflexaceae bacterium
CTGGCGGCTCCGCCGCCAGAACCAGCAGCCCACCGCCGGGTCGGGCGGTGGAGCGGCGCCCAACCGCGGTAAGTGCAGTGGTGTTGGCGGCGCAGCCACACCCGCCGGCGGCGGGTGTGGCTCACGCTAGCGTTGCTCTGCCGCAGGCAACACAAAGCTAAAGGTGCTGCCCTCGCCGGGGGTGCTCTGTACCCAGAGGCGACCGCCCAGCAGGTGGACCAGGGGCTTGACCAGCGAGAGACCCAGGCCGGTGCCGCCTGCCTCGATCTTCAGCGGGTTTTCGGCGCGGTAGAAGCGGTCGAAGATATGGGGCAGATCCTCGCTGCTAATGCCCACCCCGGTATCGCAAACGCTCACCTGCAGGTAGCGTCGCTCTTCCACGAGGTCGTCACGCACCTGGTCAGGCAGTTCAGCCGGCACTGCCTCACGGGCCTCGACCCAGACCCGCCCGCCGCGCGGGGTGTACTTCACCGCGTTGGTGAGCAGGTTGTAGAGGATCTGGTGGAGGCGGTGGGCATCACCGCGCACCAGGGGCAGGCCCGGCGGGATGCTGATCGTCAGTTCGTGGCCACGCTCGGTAGTCAGCCCCTTCAGTTCGGCGATCACCCCGCTCAGCGCCTCGGCCAGGTGCAGTGAGCGCCACTCCAGGTCGACACTGCCCGACTCGATCTTGGTGATGTCGAGCACATCGTTGATCAGCGCGATCATGCGCTCGGTGTTATCGTAGATCGTCGTGACGAACTCGCGCTGCGTGGCGGTGAGTGGCCCGAGGCCGCCCATCAGCAGCAGCTGGGTGAAGCCCTTGATCGCCGTCATTGGGGTGCGCAGTTCGTGCGACATCGTGCCGATGAACTCGGTCTTCATGCGATCGGACTCGATCTCGCGAGTGATGTCGCGCAGCACCAGCAGGGCGCCAAGCAGTTCACCGTCGTCCTTGAGCACCGGGCCAAGGGTGAGACTCACCGTCCGGACGCCAACCGGCATGGTCGAGGTAAAGATGCGCGGCCGATTATCTTTGCTGAGCGGGCGGCGGAGCAGTTCATCGAGCGGCATCTCGATGGTGCGAGGGCCGAGGTAGCGGGCGAGGATCTCGTGCAGGTTCCAGAGCACAAGGTCCTCGACCTTCCGCTGCAAGATGGGGCCAGCGGCGGCATTGACGGCCAGCACCCCGCCATAGAGGTCGCAGACGATCACACCGTCGTTGAGGCTCTGCAGAATGGCGTTAATCTTGCTGGCCTCGGTGCGCTGCTGGTGCAAGAGCTCGGAGCGTCGCTCGTACTCGGCGCTGATCGTCTGGAACAGGTTGGCATTGTTGACGCCAATCGCGATCGCCCTGGCGCAGGCGTTGAGCATGCGCAGGTGATCCTCGTGAAAGAAGCCGGCCTGGTGGTGGGCGAGCAGGATCACCCCCAGCACGTCGCCCTGAACCACGAGCGGCACGGCCAGGAGCGAGCCCTGGCGCGGTTGGGGCGAGCTCTCGGACGGGGCGAGCCCGCGCTCGTCGAGCGCGAGATCGTCCACCAGGACGCTGCTGCGGTTCTGTACCACCCAGCCGGCGATGCCGCTCCCGATGGGGATGGGGATGTGCGGCTCGGGGTTGCTTGCCGTGCCCAGGACGGCCCGGGTAACGAGCAGGCTTCCGTCGGGCTGGTCGACGAGCATCACCGAGGCGTGTTCGGCCCGGGTGATATCGGCGAGCAGCTTGAGTGAGGTGGTGAGCAGCATGTCGAGGTCGAGGGTGCTGCTCACCTCCGTCGAGATCTGGTAGATCGTAGCCAGGCGATCCTTCTCGTCCTGCAGTTCACGGGTGCGCGCGACGACGCGCTGCTCAAGGTCAATGTTGAGCGCGCGCACTTCGGCGTAGAGGCGGGCGTTCTGGAGTGCGATCGCCGCCTGGCCGATCACGCCCTGGGCCAGGTCCTGCTGGAGGCGGAGCTGGTTGACCGGGTCAGGGTCTTGCAGCACTGCGACGGCGACGGCACGGGCTCCGACGACCATGGGGAAGGCGAGGACGCCGCAGCCAGGTTGGAGCCACGGGCCCTGCCGTGCGGGGTCGGGGGCCATCTCGAACTGGATCGCGGCGCTGCGCAAGGCGCAGGCCACCAGATCGCTCTCGTGGTTGCCCGGGAGTTGCATGCCAGCCACGGGGCGTGTCTCGGCCCCGGCAGTCTGGCGCGCGACGAGGGTCAGGCCCTGCTCCTCGGCAGGCGCGGTGGCTGGCCCAGGGCTGGTGGGCTGCCACAGGGCGACGTGGGCGACGCCGGTGAGGTTGTGCACACTGGTGACAACCAGATTGATGATCTGTTCTTCATCGAGGATCGACGAGAGCTGCCGGGAAATGACGTTCAGCGACTGCAACTGCAGGGCCCGCTTATCGGCGGCGGCGGAAGCGGTCTCTAGGCTCTCGGCGATGAACTCGCGCTCGGTAATGATTGCGCGCGTATGGGCCGACCAGGTCTCGACGAGCGTAGCGATGGTGCGCTCGAAGAGCGTGGCCAGGGCCTCGCCGAGGGCCAGTGCTGCGGCCGGGTCACTGACCGTGGCGCGGACGCGCGCGACGGTGCTCTGGCGGAGCGCATGGGCCAGGACCACACCGCTGGTGATCGTGCCATCGCCTTCGGCCAGGGCCAGGCTCCGCAGCTGTTCGGCCAGGGGTGCGACCTCATCGCGCGCCGCGGCGATCGTGGCATCGTACAGCTCGGTGGCGTCGATTGCCACCGGGGTCAGCACGGCGTGCGCGAGGCCGTTGCTGGCGCTCACATACGGGGTGGCGACCAGGTTGGCCCAGCGGGGGAGCAGTTCAGCGCGCTGGCTCTCAAGCCAGGCGGCAAGATCGTCGTGCATAGAGTCTACTCGGCGATGCGCACGACCACGACGGTGGCGTCGTCATGGTCTTTTCCGTAGTGCTGGAGAATACACTCGGCCAGGTGTTGCGGCTCGTGGGAGAGATCGAGCGTGCGATCGAGGGCAAAATGGCCGGATACGCCATCACTATATAGAACGAAGGTATCGCCGGAATTGTAACTGTAGGCCAGTTTCAGCAGACTTGGCAAACGATAACCGATGATGCCATTCTTGGAGATCGGCTTGATCGGCAGGCTGCTGTAGGCCTGGATGCCAATATTGCCCACACCGACAAAGCTCACATTGCGAGCCTGCAGATCGTAGCTGAGCAGTGCCATCACGGCGCCGCGGGTGCCGTGCAAGGCCCGATGCGAGCGCCGGATCAACTCGGCGGGATCCTGAGCCGGGTTGCTCCGGATCACCGCGGCGGCGCTCTCGGCTGCGTGCGCGGCCGCTTCACCGCCACCCAGGCCATCGATCACCGAGACCGTCAGCCCGTGCGGGCTGAACCGCTCGACGACGTAGGTGTCGCCGCTCACCCGCTGGCCTGCCTTGGGCCGCACAACGGCGCCCCAGCTAATGTCCATAGATCGTTCTCCGCCGGGGAGGGGTACGCCACTTGACCGCGTGTACGCGCGTGCCTACGCCGACTGTCGATTCGATGGCGAATTCGTCCATCAGCCGGCGTACCGCGGGCAGCCCGGCACCGAGGGTTCGGGTGGTGCTGTAGCCGTCCTGCAGCGCCAGGTCCAGATCGGCGATGCCCGGGCCGTGGTCGAGGGCCTCCACGGCGAGGCCGGGACCACGAAGTGGGTCGTCGAGCTGGGTGAGGGTGAGCGTCCCGCCACCGGCGTGGACCAGCAGATTGCGGGTCAGTTCGAGGGTTGCGATCTCGATGCGCGTGCAATCTGTGGGTGTGAACTCAGCAGCACGAGCCAGTTCGCGAACGCGGGCGAGCGCGACGTAGACATCTACCTCACGTTGGATGGCGCAGCTAATGGGCATGGGTTCTATCCACGGGGCATAGCAACACATGCTACCCTCTAGACGATTATAACATCGGGCTGCTACCGGCTACGGGCGGGAGGGTGCGCGGAGCGTCTCACTATCGAGGATAATCGTCACCGGCCCCTCGTTGACCAGGGCCACCTGCATCATAGCGCCGAAGACCCCGGTCTCGACACTCACCCCGAGGGCGCGCAGGGCCGTGCAGTAGGCAGCCACAAGGTGCTCGGCCTGGGCTGGCGGGGCGGCGTCGGTGAAGCTGGGGCGCCGGCCCTTGCGGGCATCGGCGAAGAGGGTGAACTGCGAGACGACAAGCGCGGCGCCGGCAGTATCGAGCAGCGAGCGATTGAACTTGCCGTCTGCATCGGCGAAGATGCGCAGCCCGGCCGTTTTGTCGGCCAGAAAGCGGGCATCGTCCGCGGTGTCATTATGGCCCACGCCAAGCAGAATGAGCAGCCCCGGGCCGATCTGCCCGACGATCCGCCCGGCAACCTCCACCGAGGCCGCGCTCACCCGCTGCAAGACTGCGCGCATCGGGATCCTCGCTCGTCTATGCCTGACCGGTTGGGCACGCCTGCCCGCCCTACTGGGGAGCGATGGTCGCAAAGATCAGGCGGCCCGTCTGGGTCTGGTGCAGGCGGGTCACCACCACCTCGGCGGTCTGGCCGATCAGGTGGCGGGCGTCCTCGACGATAACCGGTGTGCCGTCTTCGAGGTAGCCCACCCCCTGCTGGCGCGCGTTGCCTTCGTTGCGGATCAGCACGTGCAGGCGCTGATCCTGGATCACGGGCGGGCGTACGGCCTCACTGAGCTGGTTGAGGCTCAGCATGCGCACCCCCTGGAGCCCGGCGACACGACCCATGTTGAAGTCATTGCTGATGATCGGACAGGCGTACTGGCGGGCGAGCGCGATCAGCTTATCGTCCACCTTGCTGGCGTCGGCGACATCGACATTGATCACCTCGACGGGCAGGGGCGACTGGCGCTGCATTTCGCTGAGCAAGTCGAGGCCGCGGCGCCCCTTGCTGCGGCGCAGGTCATCGCTGGAGTCGGCCAATTGCTGGAGCTCAGCCAGGACGAACCCCGGGACGAGCAGGGTCCCTTCGAGGAAGCCGGTACGGGCCACGGCGGCGATGCGCCCATCGATGATCGCGCTGGTGTCGAGCAGCAGCCGGCGTTCGGGGGCGGGTGGTGGCGCAGCGAGCGCAGCGGCCGGCGGTGGGGCGGGGGGCCGCAGGCTGTGCAGCAGTTCGGCGAGATCGCGCTTGCGCTGGGCGGCGATGGTGCCGCCCAGGTAGGCGAAGAGCGCGGCGCAAGCGAGTGGCAGGTACTGGTCAAAGGGATGCGGCAGCTGGGCCAGCGGCACAGCGCAGAGCACGGCGAAGATCAGGCCGATCAGGGCGCCCGCGCCAATCAGCAGCAGGTCCGGCAAGGGCACGTTCCGCGCGCGGTGGAGCAACTCTGCGACCGGCTCGATCGTGAGGCGCGGCGTAAGCAGCAATCCCAGGCCGGCCCCGGCGAGCATGAGCAGCTGGGTGGCGAAGAGCTGCATCTCGTCGGGCTGCGGGTTTGAGAGCGAGCGACCAACCGACCAGCCGATATAGGCCAGGCTCAGCATACCGAGGATCCGGACGATGAAGTTGAGGCTGACCTTCATACCACCAGAGCAGATGGGTGCGGCTTATGACCATTCAGCAATGAATACCGGCATCCATCGCAGCGCGCGATCTGATCCGCGGACCTCGCAGATTTGCCTAACTGGTGCATCCGCCAGGTCATTTGTCATGCTGAGCCCTTCGGCGGAGTTTACCCTGAGCGAAGCGAAGGGCTCAGGGTAGACGCAGCGAAGCATCTCGGGCGGGACCCTTCGGCGGAGTTTATCCTGAGCGAAGCGAAGGGCTCAGGGTGACACGGGACGTGCCGGATGCACCACTAACCTGTAAGGTCATGGGACGCCCGGGCAGGATCGCGGCGCCCGCTGGTCGGGGCCTCACGGCTTGCGCGCGAGCAGATCCACCACCTCGGCCAGCGAGCGTGCAGGCTGCACGTTGAGCCCGCCCACGCTGCCTGGCGACGCAGTCGCGGGGACGATCGCCCAGGTGAAGCCAAGCTTGGCCGCCTCGGCCAGGCGCCGATCGAGCTGGCTGACACTGCGCAACTCGCCCGAGAGCCCCACCTCGCCGACGAGCACCAGGTCCGGCTCGATCCGCTGGTTGCGGTACGACGAGGCGACGGCCAGGGCGACGGC
Source organism: Chloroflexaceae bacterium (assembly GCA_034432515.1). Classification (GTDB taxonomy): domain Bacteria; phylum Chloroflexota; class Chloroflexia; order Chloroflexales; family Chloroflexaceae; genus JACAEO01. The sequence continues at coordinate 6,098 of DAOUBZ010000600.1, forward strand.
CAGGTCGGCGGCGGGCTCGCCAATGCGCAGGCCGCCGACAATGTTGACATAAATATCCTGATTAAAGAGTGGCAGGCCGACCCGTTTGCTGAGCACGGCGCCGAGCATCAGCAGGCGGTTCAGGTCGAAGCCGTTGGTGATGCGGCGCGGCTGCGCGCTGCCGGTGGTCGAGGTGAGGGCCTGCACCTCGACGAGCAGCGGGCGGGTGCCCTCGAGCATCACCGCGACGCTGGAGCCAGGGCTGCCGGCGGCGCGCTCGGCAAGGAAGACCTGCGAGGGGTTCGGCACCTCGCGCAGGCCATCGCCGGACATCTCAAAGACCCCGACCTCATTGGTTGAGCCGAAGCGGTTTTTCACCCCGCGCAGCAACCGGTACTGGTGGAAGCGATCGCCTTCGAGGTAGAGCACCACATCGACGATATGCTCCAGCACGCGCGGCCCGGCGATTGCGCCCTCCTTGGTGACGTGGCCAACCAGGAAGATCGGGATGCCGAGCTCTTTGGCCAGCTGCATCAGGCGCAGCGCGCCCTCGCGGACCTGGCCGACGCTGCCGGCGGCGCTGGCGAGCTCTTCGAGGTAGACCGTCTGGATCGAGTCGATAATCACGAGGCCGGGGCGCAGTTCACGGATCTGCTGGAGCACGATGTCGAGCGCGGTCTCAGAGTAGACAAAGAGCGCATCGCTAGCGAGGTTCAGCCGTTCGGCGCGCAGCTTGATCTGCTGCGCCGACTCTTCGGCGCTGACGTAGAGTGCGGGGCCAACCGTTGCGGCGAAGTGGGCCGCAACCTGGGTCAGCAGGGTGCTCTTGCCAACCCCGGGGTCGCCGCCGATCAGCACGACCGAGCCGGGAACGAGCCCGCCGCCGAGGACGCGGGCCAATTCCTCGGCGTAGACGGCGAGGCGCGCGAAGCCGCTGCTGGGCACATCGCGCAGGCGCACCGGGCGCGCGCCGGCGCTCCCGCTCTCGCGGAAGCTGCGGGCGCCCGCACTGCGGGCCTCAACCTGCTCGACGAGGCTATCCCAGGTATTGCAGTCGGGGCAGCGACCCATCCAGCGGGACTGCTGGGCGCCGCACTGTTGACAGACGTAGATCGTGCGCGTCCTGGCCATGGTGCCATTATACCACGCGGGCATGGCTCGATCCGAAGCGAAGGATGTCGCGGCAAGAACGCAGCGGAGCCACGAGCGACCAGGCGCTCGTGGCTCCGGGTGGACCAGGCTGGAGTGAGGCGTGGCCTATTCGACCAGCGCGGCGCTCTCCTCCGGCTCCTGGGGTGTCTCGCGGCCATTGATCTGGCCATCGAGCTCACGCTGCGAGCGGAGGCGGAGCGTATCGTCCTCGGTATCGGCGATGATGATATCGCCCTCCTGGAAGCGACCCTCGAGCAGCCCCTCGGCGAGTGGGTCTTCGATCAGGTTGGTGATGATGCGGCGCAGGGGCCGGGCGCCGAAGGCCGGGTCGTAGCCACGGCGGGCCAGCAGATCGAGCGCGTCCTGGCGAACGTCGAGGCGCATCTGGTGCTCATCGAGTTGCTTCTGCACGCGCTTGAGCATGAGGGTGGTGATCTGCTGGATCTCCTCGTTGGTCAGCGGGTGGAAGATGATGGTTGCGTCGATACGGTTGAGGAACTCGGGGCGGAACAGCGCCTTGAGCGCATCGTCCACCTTGCGGCGCATATCGGTCTGGTCGATCTCATCGGCATTGCCGCCGAAGCCGATACGGCTGGCGCGGCGGATATGCTCAGTGCCGACGTTGGAGGTCATGATGATGATCGTATTGCGGAAGTCGACCTTGCGGCCCTTGCCGTCGGTGAGGTTGCCGTCTTCGAGCACCTGGAGCAGCAGGTTGAAGGCATCGGGATGGGCCTTCTCAATCTCATCGAAGAGCACGACGCAGTACGGTTTGCGGCGCACGGCATCGGTGAGTTGGCCGCCTTCGCCATAGCCGACATAGCCGGGGGGCGAGCCGACGAGGCGCGAGGTGGTGTGGCGCTCCTGGAACTCGGACATGTCGATCTTGATCAGGCTATCCTCGGAGCCGAACATGAACTCGGCCAGCGTCTTGGCCAGTTCGGTCTTACCGACGCCGGTAGGCCCGAGGAAGATAAAGCTACCGATCGGGCGCTTGGGGTCCTTGAGCCCGGCGCGGGCGCGGCGGACCGCCTTGGAGATGGTGACAATCGCCTCCTGCTGGCCGATCACGCGATTATGGAGGAAATCCTCCATCTGCATGAGGCGCAGGGTCTCATCGCCCTTGAGCCGGGTGACGGGGATGCCCGTCCACATCCCAACCACCTCGGCGATATCCTCTTCGGTGACATAGGGCCGTTCGGCGACGCGATCCTCGCCGCCGGCGGCGCCCATCTCCTGCTCGATGGCGTTGATACGGCCCTGCATCCGTTCCTCGCGTTCGCGGAGGTCGCTGGCGAGCTCGAACTGCTTATCTTCGAGCGCAGCCTCGCGCTCCTTGCGCAGCGCTTCGAGGCCCCGGAGCGCATCGCGCAGCTGGGGTGGGGTGGCGCTGCGGTACATACGCACGCGGCTGGCGGCCTCATCGATCAGGTCGATCGCCTTGTCGGGCAGCTGGCGATCGGGCACATAGCGCGCAGAGAGCGCAGCGGCAGCCTTGATCGCCTCATCGCTGATCTGGAGCTGGTGGAAGTCCTCGTAGCGGGACTTGATCCCACGCAGGATCTGGACAGTATCTTCGAGGCTAGGCTCATCGACCATCACCGGCTGGAAGCGGCGCTCGAGGGCGGCATCGCGTTCGATATACTTGCGATACTCATCGAGGGTCGTCGCGCCGATCGTCTGCAATTCGCCGCGCGAGAGGGCAGGCTTGAGGATATTGGCGGCATCGAGCGTGCCTTCGGCCCCACCGGCGCCGATGATGGTATGGAACTCATCGATGAAGAGGATGCAGCGTGTCTCTTTAATCTCATCGATCACCCGCTTGAGGCGCTCTTCGAACTGGCCGCGGTACTTGGTGCCGGCTACCAGCGCGCCCATATCGAGGGTGACGACGCGCTTGCCCTTGATGCTATCGGGGACATCGCCCTGAATGATCCGCTGGGCCAGGCCCTCAACGATCGCCGTCTTGCCCACGCCAGGCTCGCCAATCAGGGCCGGATTATTCTTGGTGCGGCGCGAGAGGATCTGAATGACGCGCTCGATCTCATGCTGGCGACCGATGATCGGATCGAGGCGTCCGGCCTCGGCCATCTCGGTCAGGTCGGTGCCAAGGGCGTCGAGGTATGGTGTCTTGGACTGGCGCTGGGCGCCGCCGCCCGCGGCGGCGCCGCGCTGCTCGGCGGTACCGGCGGTACCGTGGCGCAGCACGCGCATCACCTGATTGCGCACCTGTTCGAGGCTGACGCCCATAATATCGAGCACGCCGGTCGCCACGCCCTCGCCATTGCGTACCAGGCCGAGCAGCAGGTGCTCGGTGCCGATGTAGTGATGGTTCAGGCGGCTGGCCTCCTCGATCGCATACTTGATCACCTTTTGGGCGCGAGCGGTCAGTTCCTGGTCGGTAGTGGGCGTCCCTTCGCCCATCCCAACAATGAACTCGACGGCGCTGCGGGCCTGTGCCAGCTTGACGCCCAGGTCATCGAGGACGCGCGCCGCGATCCCCTCGCTCTCGCGGATGAGGCCCAGCAGGATGTGCTCGGTGCCGATGTAGGGATGGTTGAACGAACGCGCCTCTTCATGCGCGAGCTGCAGCACTTGCTTGGCCCGCTTGGTAAACTTACTGTAGAGGTCAGACATTGAAGTTCTCCACTAACTGGTGCGGTGCCGCCCGCATCGGGATCATGCGTCGGTCGGCTCCTCGGCCTCGGCGGCCTCGCTTAGATCGCGGTTGAGGCGGAGGCTCAGCCCCATCCGCTTACGCGCCGGGTCGATGCGGATAATGCGTGCCCGCACGGTCTGACCCTCGGCAACGACCTCTTTCGGATGCTGGATCCGGTCGTCACCCATCTCGGAGACGTGGATGAGCCCCTCGATGCCATCCTCGATCCGGGCGAACGCGCCGAACGAAGCGAGCTGCGTAATGGTGCCCTCGACGATCTGCCCAAGCTGATACTTCTCGCCAGCGCGCGTCCAGGGTTCGCTCTGGGTGCGCTTGATCGAGAGGGCGATCCGCTTGCGCTCGTGATCGATGCTCAGAATATACACCTGTACCTTATCGCCGACCTTGAGCACTTCGCCGGGATGTTTGACCCGGCTCCACGAGATCTCGGAGAGGTGCACGAGGCCATCAGCGCCACCAATATCAACGAAGGCGCCGAAATCGCACACCGAGCTGACCGTGCCGGTGCGGATATCGCCCTCGTGGAGGCTCGCCAGCAACTCGTCCTTCTTGCTCTCGCGCGACTCCTGGACCGCCTGGCGCTCGGAGAGGATGAGCCGATTGCGGTTCCGGTTGATCTCAATCACTTTCAGCGATAGATCGGTATTGACCATTCTGGCCATATCGGACTGTTTCTGGGTATCGGGGCCACGGCTGATGCCCGACACCTGCGAGGCGGGGACAAAGCCGCGCACACCATCGAGGTTGACGAGCAGCCCGCCCTTGTTATAGTTGACCACCCGGGCGGTGATGACCTCACCGCGCTCGTAGGCCGCCTGCAGCGCCCGCCAGCTGCGCTCCTGGCGCGCCTTGTCGACCGAGAGGATGGCGCGGCCCTCTTTATCTTCGGACTGGACCACGAACACCAGCAACACATCGCCGACCTGGAGGGCAGCCCGGTCTTCCGGGGTGAGCGACTGCATCTCGCGCGCAGGGATAATCCCTTCGGCTTTGGCGCCGATATCGACCAGAATCTCGTCACGGTCGATACGCATGATCTTGCCATCGACCGTATCGCCATATTTCAGGTTGCGATAGTCGTGCGCCGGGTCCCTGAGGTATTGCTCCATCAGGGCCCGCTCCTCGGCCTCGGTCGTCAACCCGTTCTCTGCCTGACCCGGCGAGGATGGCGCGTCGGACCCTTCGGCGATCCCCTTCAGTTCTTCCATGCGCCGTCCTTGCTCAACGCGCGGGATCCAAAGACGCGGCTGGGAGAAACACGAACAGTCGCTCACATTATACGCCGGGCATCATCAAAACGCAAGGGTATGAGGGTAAATACGGCATACTGACGCGCTAAAGCGAGGTTATGAATCCGGATGTGCGGAAACGATCCCAGCGCGTCCGTGCGTCTCGGCTCAGCGCCGAAAACCATCAACCGAAAAACCGCATCCTGAGCCTTCGTCCCGGCGGATCGCGAGCCTGTCGAGCCCCGGCCCGCGCCGGGACGAGGGCGGCAGGCTTCGTCGTGAGCCCCG
>DAOUBZ010000601.1:0-2381 GCA_034432515.1 Chloroflexaceae bacterium
CAACCCCCAGGGACGTCACATCATGCAACACGGCGCTCAGTCGCCGCCGGTGAGCATATAGCCGGCGCCGCGCACGCTCACCAGTAAGGTGGGTGCGCGCGGATTGGGCTCGATCTTGTGGCGGAGCCGGTGCACGCGGGCCTTGATCAGTTCGCGGGCCTCGTCGCTTGAGCAGCTGTAGCCGAGCACCTCGCGGGCCAGTTGCTCGGCCGGCAGCACCTCACCTTCACGCCGGGCCAGGTAGAGCAGCAGGTCGAACTCGCCGCTGGAGAGCGGCACCACCCGCTCGCCGATCGCGGCGCGGCGGCGACGCGCGTCGATCCGCAGCTGGCCGACCTGCACCGCGTCGGGCGCGGGCGCCGCGGTGCGGTAAGCGCTGCCGTGCGGCTCGGCGATGTGCAGCAGTGCCGAGCCAAGCTGGCGTAGCGTAGCGTGGTGGCTCAGCCGTTCCTGCCGCCGCTGCAGGGCCGCGGCCACCTGCTGCTCCAGCTCACCCGCGGCGACCGGTTTGCGCAGATAGGCGCGCGCACCGAGGTTCACCGCCGCCACAGCCGACTCGACCGTCGCACCGCCGGTCAGGACGATCAACTCCAGGTCCGGGTCGAGCGTGCGCGCCCTGGCCATAAGCGCGATGCCATCCAGCCCGGGCAGATGGATCTCGCTGATCAGCAGGGCGAAGCGCTCGACGCCCAGGCAGGCCAGCGCCTGTTCGGCGCTGCCCGTCGTGATGACGGTGAAACCGGCTGCCCGCAGCCGCGTGTCGAGCAGCATCCGCGTGGCCGGCGCCTCTTCCACCAGTAGCAGGCGTGCGTCGTTCATACGATCCCCTCTGGCTCGTGTGCATATTGTCGCTTGCTGATTGCGCCCGGTGCCGGTGCCGCAGCCGGACATTCGGGCGAGCAACTATGCAGTACGGTAGCAGGCGGGGAGGGGTATGAACAAGGCCCGGCGCTCCTATTTGACGCCGGGCCACTGGTACTCTGCCAGGTGGCAGATGCCGATCGGCTGAGGCAGGCCGCTCCCGGCCTATGCCGCCCGCGGGAGCGGGGTAGGGCCAGTGCAACGGAGGCGGAGGTTGCCCAAACCCTCCTCACACATCTACAGGCACGGGCCGCACGGCCTGCTGCGCCTCGTCGCCCGTAACGGCAATCAGCGCGAGGCCGGCCAGCCCGGCCCCGATGACCAGGGCCGGCAGGCCGAAGCCGGGGACCAGGTCGAGCACAAGGCCGCCCATCGCCGGCCCGCCGGCGTCGCCGACCATGTAGGCGAACTGGGTCACCACCGAGGCGGCGATGAGCCGCTCGCCGCGCCACTGCGCCCCGTTGCGGATCGTCGCCAGGGTGTAGAGCCCACCACCGGCGCTGCCCCAGACCACGCTCAGCGGCAGCAGCAGCCATGGCGCCGCCGGCACCGCCAGCAGCAGCAGGGTGCTGGCCACGATCACGGCGGCCGTGCCGAGCGCCACGCTACGCCACGGGAAACGGTCGGCCAGGGCGCCATACGGGTACTGGAGCAGGCTGCCCAGGCCCATGGCCGTCACGACCCCTACCGCCACACTCGGGCCGAGACCGGTCGCGAGGCCGTAGAGCGGCAAGGCCACACTCAGCCCCGACTCGAACAGGCCGCCGAGGAGCGCGGCCCCGAGCACCAGCATGCCCACCTGCACCAGTGCACCGCGCAGGCCGGCATCGGCAGGCGTCGGGTGCGTGGGGTTGGCTGGCAGCCGGGCAGGTGCGCTCAGCGGCCAGAGCAGCACCAGGCCAATCAGCGCCGTCGCGAGCACCACGCCGCGCGGCGCCGCCCCGTGCACGCCGGTGAGCAACAGGCTGCCCGAGCCGGCAAAGAGCGCCGCGCCGACGCTGGTCTGGAAGAGCGCCATGGCGCGCCCGCGGGCCGCGGCTGGCACCATAACGGGCACCCAACTCTCGGCGAGGGTGAAACGCAGCCCAGCGGTGAAGCCCGCCAGGGCAAAGAGCAGCACCAGCACGGCGGGCGTCATGATCAGCGCCAGCCCGGCCACGGCCAGCGTGCCGAGCGCCAGGGCAGCGCGGAAGACCCGCCGCTCACCGTAGCGGCGGATCAGCGCCGGCGCCGCCGGCAGCGCCAGCATATAGGCCAGCGAGCCAGCTGAAATCAGGCCGCCGATCAGCCAGGCCTCCACACCACGGGCCGCCAGGCCAAGGGTCAGCAACGGGGTGAGCACCGCGCCCGGGACCGTCTGGAAGAAGAAGCCGAGCAGGAAGCGCCACAGCTGATGGTTGTGTGTCCGTCGTAGCATATCAGGTAAGCTAGCAATGCCCGCTTCCGAACCTTGTCTTCTGGGTACGGAGCGGCAGGGGCGCACCTTGGCCCCTGGTTTCAGCATACGGCGCGCCCGTTGC
>DAOUBZ010000602.1:0-4367 GCA_034432515.1 Chloroflexaceae bacterium
CCCCCCCCCCACGCCAGATTCTGGCCCCCCTCCCCTGGCAGTGGAACACGGGTTGTTCGTTCAGAGCGGGCTTGCCCTCCGCATGCCTCACGTGCGCAGCAGAACCATCAGATCGGTCGCCTCCGGCACCCGGATCTCGACCGCGTTCTGGCTCAGGTGGAAGACCTGGGCGTAGGTGATCTCGGGCTCAGCATTACCGGCCTCATTGACATTGCGCCGCATGGGCTGGGCCAGGGCAGGGATCATGGCGGGCCGGATCGCGAGCCGCAGGTCGGTCCACTGGCCGCCCTTCATCAGGTCGCCCACGGTCTGGTCGCGGTCGATCCAGGCCTGGACGTAGGGCGAGACGGCGTAGTTCTCACGATTGAACTGGTCTTGCTCATCGCCGGGATCGAACATCTTGCCGAAGAGATCGTTCACCAGGTCGTCGAACTTCTGGGTGAGGGCGGGTGTGAGGTTGAACTGCTGGAGCAGCAGGGTCAGGTCGTCGCCGTAGTAGAAGCGATCGCGTGACTCGGTGAAGAGCAACTCGGCGACGGGGTCGCGCTTGCTGGCGTAGTAGATCAGGAACTTGACGTTCTGCATCCCGGTAGCCACTTCAGGGAACTCGTTGTTCGGCCCGTGCCTGAAGAGCGGCTGGAGCTCGTAGAGATCGACCAGCGGGAAGCGGCAGAGGTTGTGCTCGATCACGCAGGGCTCGATCACGGGTACGCCGCCGCCAGGCGGCACGACCTTGCGGTTGAGTTGCTTGAAGTAGCGACGGTACTGGCCGGCGGCGCCGGGATCGTCGCGGCGGACGTAGCGCTTATCGAGGTTCTCGGTCCACTCGTCGGGGGTCTGGCCGCCGAAGCGTTTCGCGTCAACATTGGCGATCATGTCGCGCACCTCGGCGTCGCGCTGGTTGTCGGCGGCGGCATTGGCGGCCAGGTCGCTGCGCACGGCGACCTGCATGTCGTTCCAGTCCTCGGCGGTGATCAGGTCGCCGGGGTTGTGGGGGATGTACGGGGTGATGGGCTGCGTGTCACTCATCGGGTTGCTCCTTGTTGAGGTGGGTGCGGCAGCTTGCGCGCCGCCGCTACGACCGGGTTACGATGCCCAGGACGCCTGCCGCGCGGGCCTGGGTGACCTGGGTCTGGACTTTGCTGCGGGCGTTCTCGAACACAGCGCGGCCACGGTAGGTGATGGTGATGTCGAAGCCGCCGGGGGTGCGCGATTCGGGTGCGCTGATGGTGATGGCGTTGCCCCAGGCGCCCGCTTCGTAGGCGCGCAGCTCAACCGCCCCCAGCACGCCCGCTTGCACAAGGAAGGCGCGGGCTTCGGTCTCGGGGCCGCCGCCGACCAGGGGGCGTGGCAGGTTGAAGGGCACGCTGTAGATCGGGATACCGTCGTAGGTCGGGAATTCGCCGCCGCTGACGATCGCTTCCGGCGGGATCAGGGTGACGCGCGCGCGCACGATGTTCGGCCTGGCACTGATCTGCTCGTCGAGGGCCCGTGGATCCTCGGGCAGGTCGAAGATCGCGTTGTCATAGACGATGTTGGGCACGCTCTGCTCCTCGGGGCGTGGGGTGAAGCCGGGCGAGGCATTGCCGACCACGCGGGCAGCGAAGCGCGCCTGATTGAAGCGCCCGCCGAACTGTGGCGGCAGGTCGGCCGGCAGATCGAGCTCGAAGCGCCCGGCCTCGTGGACGCGATAGATGAAGACGCAGCTGGCCTGGGGGCGCTCTGCGGCGCTGCGCGAGCCAAAGATGGTGTGGTAGAGCGGGTCCTCCGTCTGGTTGCGGGCGTAGCGGCTCTGGTTGAAGACACCCGGGGCGTGGCACCGCTCGCCGCCCGCGAAGTGGGCCGGCACGACCAGCAGGGGCGGCTGGCGCCCGCGCCGCCGGCGGCGCCCGTAGAAGGCCGCGTTGAAGCGGTCGCCATAGCAGTCGGTGTACTGCCAGCGTGAGCTACCCGGCGGCAAGCTCAGCACGGCCGCGATGATGCGCGCCCGCTCGGCGCCCGGCAACTCGGCCCAGGGCGGGCTGGCCGGCTGGCCCGGCAGGTGGGCCTCGACCCGATCGGCCAGGTCGAGCGGCTGGCGACCGGGGGCGGTCGCGGTTGCGTGCAAGGCTCCCTCCTCGTCGACGGAGAGGCGCAGCGTGAAGCCGGCCGGGATCACGGCATTGAGCCAGAGCGCCGCGCCGCTGCCACTGGTCAGCCGCGGGCGGTCGACCCCGCTGAGGCTGGTGAGCTCCCAGGTGAAGGGCTCGGCGCGCACACTGGGGTTAAGGACCTCCCAGCTGGTTCCGTGGCGCAAGTCCTGGGCCGGGCTGCGCTGCGGCTCGGGTGGCGCGGTGAACTCGAAGAGGGTAAAGGCGCGTTGCGCCAGCAGTTCGACCCGCCGCGCGGCGCGCAGCAGCAGCCGGCCCGCGGCGTCGAGGCTGGCCAGGCCGGGGAAGACGGCGTTGATGCGGCCCAGCACCTCATCGCTGAAGGTGCGCGCCGCGTTCTCACCGGCACAGTCGATCACGCGCGGCTTGCCATCGTCGACCTGGAGGGTGATCCACGCCCGCTGGCTCAGGTCGAGTGGGCGGTTGAGGGCGACCGTGCCGTGGAGCTCGGCAGGAAGGCCAGCTTTGCCGAGCGCCGTGAGCGGGGCGTCGCCCAGCAGCCTGGCGCGGGCATCGGCAGCATAGGAGACGCGCAGCGCCACCGTGCTGCCGGCGCCCTGGCTGGGCGAGATGATCACCAGCCGGCCATCGACCTGGCTCACGATCCCGGGCTTGCGCCGTTCGATGCGCTGGATCAGGTTGGCCAGACTGGTGGGTCCGGCGTCGGCTTCGGCGCAGTCGATGTCGGCGATCAGTTCGCCATCGACCTCCAGGCTCAGGTGGCGGCGCCGGCCAAGCTCTACGCCCGCGCTCAGGTCGACCGTGCCGACCAGGCGTGCGCGGGTCGCCTCCTGGCCCTGGTAGCTGCGCGGTTCACTGAGGCCGAAGACCAGCGCCGTGGCGTCATTGAGCCCGGCCGGTTCGATCGTCACCCGGCTGGCGCTGCCCGTGGTCCGCGAACTGATGGTGATGCGCCGCCCGTCGTGGCTGGCGTAGTCGCCGCCGAGCGCGCCGTTGATCGCCGTCACCAGCTGGGGTGGGCTGAGGATCGGCGGCGCGTTGGGCGCGAGGCCCACGCGCAGGTCGATCTCGCGCAGCGGGCGGTCGTCCACGCCGAGGCGCAGCAGGTAGTGCTCGGTGATATCGAGCCCACGGGCCAGGTCGCCCATGCCGACGAAGACCACCCGTTCGGCGGCCCGGCCCTGGGCGCTGCTGTCGGGCGGCAGGCCCAGCAGCTGCATGCCGGCATCGCTGGCGCTGCTTACCCCGAGGGCAACGCGACCGGCTGGTCCTTCGACCACTGAGGTGAGCTCCAGGCGCCCGTTGCGGATGGAGGCCACCGGGGCGTTGAAGCCCTGGGGGCCGTTGATCGCGGCCACCACGTAGTCGAGCAGGGTGACCATCGGACGGGCCGGGTTGGCCACGGCGATCTCGATCGGGTCACGGTCATCGAGCTGGATGCGCAGCGTATGGGCGACGCGCAGGTCCGCGCCGCGGCTCAGATCGACGGTACCGGTGAGCCGGGCCGGCTCGGGCAGACGCCCGCTGGCCCGCCCTGCGGCGAAGCCGAAGAGCGTGGTGGCCGCGTCCTCGCGCACCCGGCCGCGGGTGTAGAAGGGGCGGCGCCGGCGCTGCTCGGGGGCGCGCAGCACGATCGCGCTGCCGGCGCCGGTGGTCGGCGAGCGCAGCACCAGGCGATCATCGTCGAGCGAAGCGATGGTGGTGCCCAGCGCGGCATTGATCGCGTCGATCACGTGCTGGGGGCTGGTATGGGCCGGGTCGGTGGGGTTGGCGCAGTCGATCGCCAGCGGCGGGCCGCCGTCGATGCTCAGCCAGAGCCGGCGCAGGCGGCGCAGATCGAGCGCTGCGCGCAGTTCGACCTGGCCACGCAACACGGCCCGTTCGGGCAGCGTGCCGCTCACCGCGCGCGGCGCGATGCCGAGGATCAGGTCGGTGGCGTCGGCGGCCTCGTCATCGGGAGTGAGCACCTCGATCCGGCTGCCGCTACCGCTGCTGGGTGAGGTAAGCGTGATCCGGCGCCCGTCGCTGCTCGCCACAGGGAGCGCCAGGGCCGTGTTGATCCGCGCGACGACCTCGTTGGGCATGGTCGCGTCGGGCTGATCGCCGGTGCAGTCGATCTCGATCGCGGGTGCGCCATCGATCCGCAGCTTGAGCAGGTGGCGCTGCCGCAGATCCAGGCCCTGGCTCAGGTCGCTGCGCCCGGCGAAGTGCGCCGCAAGCGCGGCGGCGCCCCGGCTCTGCAGGCGCACCGCGGGG
>DAOUBZ010000603.1:0-1952 GCA_034432515.1 Chloroflexaceae bacterium
TCTCAAGCGGCACGCGCGTTCCCTCGATACGCACCACGCCTTCGTCCGTAACAACCAGGGGAACCGGCTGCGGTTCAACGTTCAGTTTCATGACACACGTCCTCCGCCGCAGTGAGAACCTCGATACTCATTATAGCAATCCCATCGAGCCGCGCGATGATCAAGAGGGCCTGGCACGCCCAGACCCGCCCATCGGGCAGGGGCGTGGAGAAACCCGGTTTCCCCGCGCCCCCTGCCCCCCTACAGCCGGGCAAGCACGGCCCGCGCCGGGGCGCCGTCGCCGCCGCGGATGCGCAGCGGCAGGCAGATGAGTTGGTAGAGGCCCGGGGCCACGCCGGCCAGCACCGCCCCCTCCAGGATCAGCACGCCGGCGCCGAGCAGGATGTGGTGGGCGGGCAGCGCCGGGTCGTCGGGCGGGTCCACCGACAGGTAGTCGATGCCCACCAGGCCCACCTGCCGCCGCACCAGTTCGGCGGCGGCTGCGGGGGTCAGATAGACATAATCATGAACGAAGGCCGGGCGCTCCAGCAGGCGTTCCTCGCTGTTGCGGGTGTGGAAGAGCACCAGGTCGCCGGGGTCGAGCGGGTGGCCGGCCAGTTCCTCGACGGTGATCGCTCGGCGGTCGCGGATGGGGATCACCCGCGCCCGGCCGCAGAAGCGCGCCAGTGGCACCTCATCAAGAGTGGCTCCGTCCGCGAGCACGTGCCGCGGCAGGTCCACGTGGGTGCCGAAGTGGGTGCTGGCGTGCCGGATGGCGGTCACGTTCACCCCGTCGGCGGCGAGGGTGAGTTGTGGTTCCAGGTCGATCGGCGGGTCGCCGGGATAGACCGGCATGTCCGCGCGCACCAGCATGGAGATGTCGTGCAGGATGGTGAGCATGGGACCCCCTGGGGGATTTTGGATTTTGGATTGGCGCTACAGGCGTCAGGCCCGCTCAACGCTGGCCGCGGCGGTCGCTTCGGCGCCGTTGTCGAGCTCGCGGAACTGCAGCGCGTAGAGCCGTGCGTACATGCCCTGCTGTGCCAGCAGTTCGGCGTGGCTGCCCTGCTCGACGATGCGGCCGTGGTCGAGCACGACTATCCGATGGGCGATCGCCACCGTGCTGAGCCGGTGGGCGATGATCACCGCCGTGCGCCCGCGCATTAGCCGGTCGAGCGCCTCCTGCACCAGCGCCTCCGACTCACTATCAAGCGAACTGGTCGCCTCATCGAGCAGCAGGATGCGCGGGTCCTTCAGCATGGCGCGGGCAATGGCGATGCGCTGGCGCTGGCCGCCGCTCAGCTTGATGCCCCGCTCGCCGACGATGGTGTCGTAGCCGTGGGCGGTGGCCATGATGAAGTCGTGGGCATTGGCCGCCCGCGCTGCCGCGACGATCGCCGCCTCGTCGGCGTCGAGCCGGCCGTAGGCGATGTTCTCGCGGATCGTGCCACCGAAGAGCATGGTCTCCTGCGGCACCAGGCCGATCTGGGCGCGCAGGCTGCGCTGGGTCACCGTACGCACGTCGATGCCATCGATCGCCACCGTGCCGCTGGTCGGGTCGTAGAAACGCGGAATGAGGTTGAAGAGCGTGCTCTTACCGGCGCCGCTCGGCCCGACCAGGGCGACGATCTCGCCGGGGCGCACCGCCAGCGAGACCTGGTGCAGCACCTCGCGCCCCGGCTCGTAGGCGAACGAGACGTTCTCAAAGCTGATCGCCCCGGCGATCGGGGGCAGGTCGGGCGCGCCGGGCGCGTCGGTCACGCTCGGCGGGGTGTCGAGGATCTCAAAGACGCGCCGCACGGCCCCCAGCGCCTCGCGGAACTGGCCGTAGAGCCCCGAAAGCTGGCCCAGGGAGGCGCCGATGGTGATCGCGTAGATCAGGAAGCCGCTGATGGTCGAGAAGGCCAGCCGGCCGGCGAGGACCTCGCGCCCGCTGAACCAGAGGATGGCGGCGATGCCGCTGAAGCCGAGGA
>DAOUBZ010000604.1:0-2753 GCA_034432515.1 Chloroflexaceae bacterium
GGCCGCGCAGCGGCACGAGCAGGACCGCGGCGCCCTGCACGGCCGCCGTGTCGGCAGGCGCGGGCAGGGCCGTGCCCGCCGGGAGCAGGAAGGAGTTGCTCACCCGGCACTCAGCCCGCAACAAGGCCGGGTAGGCGCCCGGCGGCACTGCCTCGGCCCGCAGCCGCGCCTCGAGTTCGGGCGCGACCCCGGCGAAGGCAGCGGCCTCCAGCGCATCGGTGTCGATGTTGCGCAGCCGCACATACACCCGCGGGCAGGCCACGACGCGGCGCAGCGTCTCGGCCACCTCGTGGAGCAGAACCTGGGGTGTATCGTCGGCACGGATCTGGCTGCCCAGGGCCAGCAGATCGCCTAGTGGCAAGGGCTCGCCACCCGTGGCCTGTGGTGGGTTATCCGGCGCCGGTGCGCTCACAATCCGCTTTCCTCCGTCAGCGTGGCGTCATCTACGAGGGCGGTCGCGCCACGGCCGATGCTGATCGTGCCGAAGAGTTCCTGCTGCTCAAGCACGATCATGCGCCGCTTGAGCAGTTCAAGCACCGCCCAGAAGGCGACGATCACATCCTCGCGCCGCACGACCATCGCGAACAGGTCGTCGAAGCTGAACCAGGCGGCCCGCTCCAGGCGCTGGCGCACGTCGGCCACCACCTGGGCGACGGTGAGCCGCGGCCCGAGGCTCAGCACGGTGGGCTCATCGAGCGGCAGTGCCAGCTGCAGGCGGCGCTGCAGCGCGGCGACGAGCTCGGCCACCGAGTGGTTCACCGGCGGCGGCGCCAGGTCGAGTTCCACACTCACCGGGGCGAGGCGCAGGAAGGTGCGCCGCTCCTCCTCGTGCCAGGCCCGCAGCAGGGCCGCCACCTGCTTGTAGCGCCGGTACTCGCGCAACTGCTGGGCAAGCGCCTCGGCGTCGGCGTCGGGGGTGGGCGCGGCCCGCGGCTCCACCGCAGGCCGCGGCAGGAGGGCCCGCGACTTGATCAGCAGCAACCGCGCGGCCAGGCTGACGAACTCGGCCAGCGCGCGCGGGTCAGGCTCGGCGATCGTGCGCACGTGGGCCAGGTACTGATCGGCCACCTCGGCCAGCGCGATCGCCGTGATATCAAGCTCCGATCGCTCGATCAGGCGGAGCAGCAGATCGAGGGGGCCGGAGAAGGCAGGGAGGCTCACTTCGTACATAGGCGCGATCCGCGTCTAATGCTGCTCATCCGCCCACTGGAGCAGGGCGGCCCGCCCGCTGGGCGCCGGGTCGTGGTAGTGGCGCAGCGCGGCAACGAGCTCGGGCGGGCTGCCGGCTGCGGCGGCCATCTGTGCCCCACGCCAGGCGTGTTCCGCGTAGAGCCTGATCGGGCGCAGCAGGCGCGCAGCGATCAGGTACAGCGCCGGGACCCGCTTCAGCACGGTGGCGACGACATACCACCCCAGGGCCATCGGCCGCCCGTCATCGTCAAGCTTGCCGCAGTCGTGGATGATCGCCGCCCGCAGCAGCAGATCGTCGTTCTGGCCAGCGGCAACCAGGGTATGGTACACATCGAGGCAATGGCGCTGGTCGTAAGGCGGCATCGCGGCAAACAGCCGCCACTCGCCCGGGGTGAGCGTCTGCCGCACCAGGGCCAGTTCCTCGGCGCCGACCCGGGCGCCGAGGGCAGCGACAAACTGCCGCGCCCGGTAGGCCAGGTCCGTCGTTGGTTCAGCTGGAACACGCCCCATGGTAGCACCTCATCAGGGCACGAGCGCCAGCACGCGGGCGGGGGCGGCGTGGGCCGCCTGGAGCTTGAGCGCGCCGATCACCACGGTGGTCCCGCTGGGCGGCAACTGCTCGAGGCTGGTCAGGTTCTCCAGGAGCAGCGCAAAACCCTGCGCCGGCGTGTAGCGCCGCCCCGGCGCATCGACCCCGAGCCCGGCCACGCCGCGCTGGTTGAGCAGCAGGTCGGCCGCGTCAGCGCCGAAGCCAGGCACGCGGGGCGCCTGGTCGCGGGCCAGCGCCAGATAGGCGTCCGGGTCGCCCCAGCGCAGATCCCAGCCGGTGGCCAGGAGCACGAGCGTCCCCGGCACGATCGGGCCGTGCAATCGCTCCCAGGCCCGCACATCCTCGGCGCTGAGCGCGAAGCCAGGCGTGTCCTGGGCCTGCTGACGGGCATCGATCAGCACCGCCGGCAGCACCAGATCGCGGGGTGAGAGCCGCTCCACATTGTCGAGTTCGGCGCCCGCAGCAGCAACGACGCGCACCAGCGAGCCGGTGTTGGCGCCGAGCCGCAGTTGCAGCAGTTCGCCCGTGGGGCCACGGAGCAGCCGGGGCGCCGTGTCGCCCGGCGGGGTCGGGCTGTCCTCGCGGATGACGTGGCTGAGATCGACGGTACGGCTCACCTGCAGCGCAGGCGCCGCCACCGGCCCGCGCAGCGGCGCGGCACAGGCGCTAAGCAGCCACACGAACACGGCGAGGCAGCCCAGGGCAGGCATGCGGCGGCCTCTCACCAGCAACCTCCTCCCACAGTTTCGGCTAGCGACGGCAATTATAGCAAGGAATAGCAGGAGCCCTGGGATGCAGGGCGACTGCCGCGCCGCCCGCGGGGGGAATGCTTTTGGGGGTAGGTTTTTTGGCGGATGGCGTCCTGATGCGCTGCTTGCCCTCACCCCCTGCCCCCCTTCGGCTACGCTCAGGGCAGGCCTCTCCCGGCCTGGGAGAGGGGGGTATGTTGTCGGCGTTGCGATGCGCCAGCGGAGCTGGCGCATCGCAACGCCGACAACATACCCCCCTCTCC
>DAOUBZ010000605.1:0-3272 GCA_034432515.1 Chloroflexaceae bacterium
CTTCGCTCAGGGTGACACGGGACGTGCCGGATGCACCAGTAAGTCAGGGGTTCAGATCTGGCCGACGATCCGACCCTCGTCTCCACGCGCGTGGAGCTGTGATGAGCGCCGCAACGGCCGCCCGGTGTCGGTCTATCTCGTCTCCACGCGCGTGGAGCTGTGACGTTGTGGCATGGCAGGTGCGGACGCGCAGCTGGACACAGCAGGCTGCTGGACGCAGCAGGCAGCCGGACGCAGCAGGCAGCCGGACGCAGCACGCTGCGTCCGTACGTTCCTCATTGGGATCAGAAGGCAAGCGCTGATCATGTGAGGTCGAAGGATGAGCTGCGCTTATGCTTCGGCCTCAGGTAAGGGTGATGTCAATCATGTCGACGAGTTGATCGACATCGAAGGGCTTGTGGAGGATCACAGCGCCCTCGGCTTCGAGGTCGGCAAACCAGGGCTTGCGGCTCAGCGCGGTCATGAAGATGATCGGAATGCCGTCGTCCTGCAGGCGTTCCTTGATGTGCTGGAAGACCTCGACCCCGTCCATGTTCGGCATCATCACATCGCTGAGCACCAGGCTGGGTCTGAGGTGCTCGAGCATCTGCAGGCCTTCCTGCCCATCGGGCGCCAGCACCACGTCGTAACCCGCGTTGCGCAGGGCGTACTCCAGCACCGTCTGCAGCGCCAGGTCATCGTCCATAATGAAGATGATGCCCCTTGACTCGCTCATGGTCCCCTCCCGCACGGCCCGCCGTGGCACTCCCCTGCGGCGCGTCTGCCCATCGGAATGCAACCTGCGCCATTATACCAGACGACCCCGATCGTTTCGTAACTACGCCTGTGGCGTGTCCGGGCTACTGCAACGTCTGCCTCCCGCGGTGGGGTGTGGGGCAGCGCAGCTGCCCCAGGGACATGGCACAATTCCTGTGGAGCGTGCATCGTGGTGGTAGTATGGAGACGGATGATTGTGCCGGCTGGAAGAGAACAGGAACGACCATGACCGATCTGCCGCGGCTGCTGGCCGAGTACCCGTTTGTGCACTGGGAGACGGTGCGCTTTCGCGACCTCGACTCGTTCGGACACGTCAACAACGCCGTCTATGCCACCTATCTGGAGGCGGCGCGGATTGGCTACTGCCTGGCGCTGACGGGTGGCGGCCTGGAGGATATGGGCATCATCCTGGCCGAGCAGACGATCAGCTACAAGCTGCCGGCCTATTTCGGCGAACGACTTGGCATTGGCGTGCGGGTGACATCGTTCGGCACCAGGAGCTTCGTGATGGAGTACACCGTGGCGCGTGCCTCCGACGGGGCGTTGATCGCCACGGGGCGCAGTGTGCAGGTGGCCTATGACTACGCCGCCGAGCAGACCGTGCCGGTTGCCGAGGCGTTCCGGGCGGCGGTGGCTCGCTACCAGGCCGGCCATGACCCTACGCACGAGGGTGAGCAGGGGGAGGGGGTATAGAGCGCCGGGAGCGTATGACAAATGTTCGCCGCGTCAAGCGCCCTTCGATACGGCCTGCGGCCTACTACTCAGGGTGCTTGATGGCGGGTCGCGAGCACACGCTCCCGGCGCTCCAGGGTTGGTTTAAACCTGCCTGAGCACGCTGCGCGGCATGGGGCGCGGCAGGATGGGCGCGGCAGGATGGGCGCCTACGGTTACGGCTGGACGGCGACAACGAAGCTGGCCTCGCCGAAGGGCTGGTCTTTGAGGCGCACGAGCAGCGCGGTGGCGCTGCTGCTGAGTGGCCGGTTGACGACGGCGGTGCCGTGCTCGCGGGCGCCGGGCGCCACGCGGACGGCCTCGGGGCTGGAGGCGGTATCGTCGAGTGGGTACTCGTTGCCGAGGCTGTCGCTGATGCGGATATTGTCGCTCCGCAGCGGGAACTCGATCGGGCGGTCGGTATTGTTCTGCACGCTCCAGGTGAGGCGGATGGCGCCATTGCAGGTTGAGACGCGCTCCAGGGCGACGATGACCTCGGCGGGGCCGGCGGTGCCGCTGCCGCCCTCGGCGACGCTGCGCCAGCTGCCGCTCGCCGTATCGAAGCGTTTGCCGACCACCTGGTAGCCCGACCAGAGGCAGCCCTGCTCGGGGGCGCCGAGCGGGATGGCGGCCCCGCCGGTGGGCACACCGGTGATCTCGGCGAGCGGCGCCGGTGGGCCTTCGGGGATGGGTACCAGGCGCGTGGGGCGTAGCAGCAGGGCCAGGGCGAGGATGGTGGCAAGGGCGGCCATGGCCAGGGCCAGGCGCCCGGTCGTGGTGCGCAAGGCCGCCAGGGCGCGCTGCCAGGGGCCGCGCGGGAGCGTGGCATCAGGTGTGTCGGGTGTGGCCGTGATCGGCGCGGGGGTGCCGGCGCTGCCCGGCACTTCGGTAGGGCCGCCCGGAGGGGCAGCCGCCACTGGTACCACGGCACTGGTCTGCACCTGGAGCGCCTCGCTGGGCTCGCTGGCGAGCCCCGGATCGGTGATCACGCCCTGGAGCACGGCGTTGATCTCCTGCCAGGGGGTGCAGCGGAGCAGCTGGGGAATGGCCAGCATCTCCTCGTCGCTGAGCTCGATCTCCGAGGATCGCTCGGTGATCAGGTAGGCCGGCAGTTCGTCCATACCCTTGAGCTCGACCTTCCAGTCCAGCTCGATCTCGGAGCCCTCCTGGATGGTGGGGGCAATGACCACGACCCGCTTGCAGGTGCGGAAGTCGATATCGTCGGCCTTCTGGGAGGAGAGGAAGGCGCGGCGGTGCTCATTGAGGTAGTTGGTAAGCGCGTGGAAGTAGGAGATGACCTGGTTGTAGGGGTTCTTGCGGCCCGGGTTGAGGCGCTTGCGCTCGCCGTTGCGGCCCTCCACGAACCAGGGGCCGTTGACGCTGCCGATCACGCGCCCGTCGCACTGCTTCAGCTCGATGATAAAGATCGCGTCGTGCTTGATGATCACCAGGTCGACGGTACGGCCACCGACGCTGAAGTTGGCCAGGATGAGATAGAGCCCCTCAAGCCGATCGAGACCCTGCGCCAGGGCCATGATCGCGCGGCGCTCGTTGGGGTGTTCAGGTTTTTCACCGATCCAGACCTGGACTGCCATAGGTGCTGGGGGGCGCCGGAGCAACGCCGTCGCTGCTGCGGCCTAATACTAAATGAAGGTTGGCCTTCTGCCGTATCCGTACGCTGTCCGCCTGTCACCCTGAGCGGAGGCGTAGCCGGAGCGAAGGGTCTCGGTGTGGCATCACCGCCGGGATTCATCGCGGAGGTTCCCCTGAGCCCTTCGCTTCGCTCAGGGTGAACTCCGCCGAAG
>DAOUBZ010000606.1:0-4115 GCA_034432515.1 Chloroflexaceae bacterium
CCGCGCCGGCGCGCCGCGCGCCCGTGGCCCCGCCGCCGGGCCAGCAGGCCGTTCCGGGTACGCACCGCGCACTGCTGGCCTGGCTCCGCAATGGACGGCTGGCCAGCCTGCCGCTCTTCCTCGCCGCGGTTGGCGCCCTTGCCTATGTGCTCACCGCCCCGCGCTTCAGCGTGCAGCAGATCCGGGTGGAGGGCAACAACGCCCTCGATGCTGCCGCAGTGGCCGAGCTCGTCGACCTGCGTGGGCGGCCGATCTGGTTCGTCGACACCGACCGGGCGCTCGCGCGGCTCAGGGAGAATGCCTACGTCGCCTCGGCGGCGATCGACCTCGCCCTGCCCGATGCGGCGCGCGTCCGCATCGTCGAGCGCCGCCCCGAGGTGCGCTGGCAGGCCGGCGGGGTGCACTACCTGGTGGACGGCAGCGGCAAAGTGCTCGGTCCCGCCCGCGAGGCGGCCGCCGCCGATGTGCTCGTCATCACCGATAGTTCTAACCTTGAGCTGAAGCCGAACGAGCAGATCGATATCGACGCCCTGCACCTGGCGCAGAACCTGGCGCTGCGCCTGCCGGTCGAGCTTGGCTTCACGCCGGCGCAGATCGGCTGGGACTACGGCCTGGGCGTCTTTGTCCGCGGACCGCTTGGCCAGACGATTGTCTTTGGCCGGAGTGAGCAACTCGATCGCAAGCTTGCCGTGCTCCAGCTGCTCTTGCAGGACCAGACGGCCTTCACCTATCTCGATCTACGACCCGCAAACCCGTTCTATCAGAATACGGCGCCGGCGCCAGCCAGTGTGCCCGAACCATAACGATCACGGTTCATCCAGGTATCGCGATCTGAAGCATCGCACCAGCAAGTCCACAACCCTTTCTGCGGTTGCCGGGCAACTGTAGAGAGATGAGGGAAGTCTATGCAGCGCACCATCGTCGGAATCGATGTCGGGACGACCAAAGTCTGTACGATTGTGGCCCAGGTCGGCGACACGGGCACGCTCAACATCCTCGGTGTCGGCCTCACGCCGAGCAAGGGCCTCGACAAGGGCGTGGTGGTCAACATCGATGACGCGGTGAGCGCGATCTCGGCCAGTGTCGAGAAGGCGGAGCGGTCCAGCGGCTACCGCGTCGGTACGGCCTTCGTCGGGGTCAGCGGTCGCCATATCGCCTCGCTCAACAGCCGCGGGGTGGTGGCCGTGCAGCGGCCCGATCGCGAGATCACGCGCAACGACGTCGCCCGGGCGGTCGAGTCGGCCCAGGCGGTCGCCATTCCCACCCAGCGCGAGATCATCCACGTCATCCCGCGGGCCTATGTGGTCGACGGCAATGAGGGCATCCGCGACCCGATCGGCATGAGCGGTTTCCGCCTGGAGGTGGAGACCCACATCGTCACCGGTGAGGTGATGGCCATCCAGAACCTCATCCGTAGTGTCCAGAAGGCAGGGCTCGAGATCGACGACCTCATCCTGCAGCCGCTCGCCTCCGGTGAGGCCGTGCTCAGCGACGAGGACAAGGACCGCGGCGTCATGCTGGTCGACATTGGCGGTGGCACCACCGACATCGCCATCTTCGTGCAGGGTGGGGTCTGGCACACCAGCGTCATCTCGGTGGGCGGCAACCAGTTCACCAATGACATCACCTACGTGCTGCACACGCCGCATAACACGGCGGAGTATCTGAAGATCCGCTACGGCAGCGCGATCGCGGGGGACCCGCCGGTCGAGGGCGACGAGAACGACCTCGTCGAGATCGATACGCTGACGGTGGGTGAGAAACAGAAAATAAGCCGGCACCTGCTCAATGAGATCATCCAGGCCCGCGCCGAGCAGGTGGTGGAGCTCATATACAACGAGATCAAGCGCAGTGGCTACGAGGGCATGCTCCCGGCGGGCATCGTCCTCACCGGCGGAGCGGCGCAACTCAACCGCTTCGACGAGCTGGTGCGCGAGATGCTCGGCATGCCGGTGCGTATCGGGGTGCCGACCGACCTCAGCGGCCTGGCCGACTCCCTCGACAGCCCGTCCTACGCCACTGGCGTGGGCTTGCTGCGCTGGGGCTCGCGCCATGGGTTGTCGATGCTGGGCCCCACCCATCGCTCCGAAGAGCGCCAGGGCTGGGGAAATGTCTACGAGCGGTTCAAAGGCTGGCTCCGGGAGTTCCTTCCGTGAAGGGGAACAGGAAACCGGGGACCGGGGACGGGCGTCAACGCCTTGCATCCCCACCCTCGCGCCCTGTGCCCTGTACCCTGTACCCTGTACCCAAACCAGGAGGACACAATGGTTGACCGCAGCAACAACGGTTTTACGCTCGAGGACTTCGCGCAGATCAAGGTGGTGGGCGTCGGTGGCGGTGGCAGCAACGCGGTCGATCGCATGATCGCCGATGGTGTGCAGGGGGTCGAGTTCATCACCGTCAACACCGATGTGCAGGCGCTGATGCACTCCCTGGCCCCGACCCGCATTCGGATCGGCGACAAGCTGACGCGCGGCCTCGGCTCGGGCGGCAACCCGGTCATTGGCCAGAAGGCCGCCGAGGAAAACCAGGAGGACATCTACGAGCAGCTCAAGGGCGCCGATATGGTCTTCGTCGCCGCCGGTATGGGCGGCGGGACGGGCACGGGCGCCTCGCCGATCATCGCCGGCATCGCCCACGACCTCGGCGCGCTCACCGTCGGTGTTGTGACCCGGCCCTTCACCTTCGAGGGCAACCACCGGCGCAAACTGGGCGAGTCCGGCATCGAGCAGCTGCGCCCCGTGGTCGATACGCTGATCGTCATCCCCAACGACCGGCTGCTCCAGATGGCCAGCAAGAACACCTCGTTCACCCAGGCCTTCCAGATGGCCGACAACGTGCTGCGCCAGGGCATCCAGGGTATTGCCGACCTGATCACCCAGCGCGGGCTGATCAACCTGGACTTCGCCGACGTCAAGACGATCATGGCCCAGCAGGGTTCGGCCCTCATGGCGATCGGCTATGGCAAGGGCGACAGCCGTGCCGTCGATGCGGTCAACCAGGCCATCGCCAGCCCGCTGCTCGAGGTGAGCATCGACGGGGCCAAGGGCGTGCTCTTCAACGTGACCGGCGGCGAGGACCTCGGCATCCTCGAAGTCTATGAGGCAGCCGACATTGTGGCCAAGCAGGTGGACCCCGATGCCCACATCATGGTCGGCGCCGTGATCGACCCGAGCTTCGCGCCCGGCGAGATCAAGGTGACGCTGATCGCCACCGGCTTCGACCTGAGCAAGCCGAACGGAGCCGTGCAGCGCGCGCGCTCCTACCCGACGCAGGCCACCAGCACCGGCCAGGCGACGGCCCAGCATCCGCAGCCGACCCCGGCGATGCGTCAGCCGCAGCCGGCGCCGCAGCCCCGCGTCGCGCCCAACTTCAGCAGCAGCGACGACCTGGACATCCCGCCGTTCCTGCGTAACCGCAACCGCGGTCGCTAACCACGGTAGCAACGTCCCTGGGGCAAGCCCCAAACCCAACCAACAACCACCGTGTTGGGCGGCGTAGCCGCCCCGCACCTCCCGCCGGAGGCGGACGTTGCATCGGTCCTGGAGGTGACTCACAGGGCGTTGACAGCGGGGCGGCTGCCCGCTATAATAGCCTTCCGGCTTTACAACGGGGAGGGGGTTAGCCCCCTCCCCGTTATCGCCATCAAGGGATAGTACGATAGTTAATCGTAGTATCAACCATCGTAAAGTGTAAACACTTTTCACCAGGTCGATCGTCGTCGCCGAGGTGCGCGCAGAGCCGTGGAGCTCCCCGATGAAGCCACGCCGCTGGTACAGCAGCCCCGAGGTTAACCCCCACCCGACGCCGCCACCGGCGCGGCCATTCCCCACCCAGGTCTACTGGCAACTCACAACGCGCACCCACCAGGAGCAGGGGCCGATCATCCGCCCGCAGCCTCCGGCCGCTGCGGAGCCGCAGCGGCGTGGAGCCGCGCCGCGCGCCACCCGCCCGCCACGACGCATCGAGGTCGCGTAGGGCCTACCCGGATTGTCAGTGGTGCATCCGGCACGTCCCGTGTCACTCTGAGCGAAGCGAAGGGTCCCGGCCGCGATCCTTCGCTGCGTCTACCCTGAGCCCTTCGGCGGAGTTTACCCTGAGCGAAGCGAAGGGTA
>DAOUBZ010000607.1:0-3918 GCA_034432515.1 Chloroflexaceae bacterium
GGCAGCCACACGGGCCGGGTCGGGCGGCCACACGGGCCGCCCCGACGTTTGCGCCACCACGCCCTCCGGGTGTGCGGCAGCACCGGGGCACCGGGGTGCCCACGGGTGGTGCCGTTTGCCACGGGGCGCGTGGGGCGGCCACGCCGCCCCGAAGACCTTGCTCAAGCCTTGCGGAGACAGGCGGAGCGGTTGACGCTCGTGGGGCGGCTCTCTATACTGGAGGGCGCCAACCGATTGGCGCGGAAGCAGATCACACGTTATGTCACCTTCACCCGGGCAGTCTCCTGTCGCGGCCAGCGCACCCGAGGGCACCACGCCTCCTGCCACGCCGGCCACGGTTGACGCGATCTACGTCGATGGCGCCTTTCAACCGCTGGAAGCGGTGGACCTGCCGGCGGGCGCGCGGGTGCGGCTGCAGGTCACGCTGGCGGCCCCGGTGGTGGAGCCAGCGCAGGCGACGACGAGCACGGCGAGCCTGCGCCAGTTCACCCTGGTGCTGAGCAGTGGG
Source organism: Chloroflexaceae bacterium (assembly GCA_034432515.1). GTDB lineage: Bacteria > Chloroflexota > Chloroflexia > Chloroflexales > Chloroflexaceae > JACAEO01. Next base: position 509 of record DAOUBZ010000607.1, read on the forward strand.
GTGTGCGCCGGCCTGGCCCAGTATGTGTGGCTCGAGCGGGGCGCTTTCTCGTGGTTGGCGCTGGGCCTGGCGCTGCTGGCAACGCTGACGGTCGGCGCTGCCTTCCGCGGCCAGCGCCTCTGGTTCCTGCGGGGTCAGGCGCCGGGTGTGACGAAACGTCCTGGACGCGCCGCGGTCCACCGGCCCGCCGAGCGCCTGAAGGCTCCGGCTCGCGTTGCGAAGGCTACCTACCTGGCCTCCTGGAGCCGGCGCAGGCCGGCTTTGCAGACGTTAGCCCGCGGCTTGAGCCGCCGGGCGAGGGGAAACGCGCAAGACATTACGCCGCACCCCCAGGCGCTCAACAATGCCTGGCAGCGCGGGCTGCTGCTCGGCGCGCCCCTGCTCATGCTGCTGGTGCTGATCAACCTCGCGCGCCACCGGAGCGTCGATCCGCCCCCTAACCTCACCTGGAGCTTGCTGCCCTGGACATTGGCGATCGCGTGCTATCTACTTGCACTGGCCGCGCCCCGCTCTCCAGCGGGACGCTGGCGGATCACGCCTGGCGCCCTGCTCGTGCCACTCGCCCTCGGGAGTTGCGCCCTGCTGCTGCGCGTCTGGCAACTCGACAGCATCCCGCCCACCCTGAGTGGCGACGAGGGCTCGCAGGGCCTCGAGGCGCTGAAGGTGCTGGCGGGCCAGATCCGCAACCCCTTCACCACCGGCTGGCTCGGGGTGCCGACGCTCAGCTTCTACTTCAACGCGCCAACCATCGCCGTTCTCGGTCCGACCGCCACGGCGCTGCGCCTGCCCTGGGCCCTGGTGGGCACGGCCACCGTGCTCGCCGCGTATGCGCTGATCGCACGGCTGCACGGGCAAGCCCTGGCACTGATCACTGCGGCCCTGCTGGCAGGCTACCACTATCATATCCACTTCTCGCGCCTGGGCTCGAACCAGATCGCCGATGGCCTCTTCGCCACCCTGACCCTGCTCTGCCTCTACCGGGGTTGCGACCGGCGCAGCCCATTCGACTGGGCCCTCTGCGGTACGGTGATTGGCGTCGCGCAGTTCTTCTACGCCGGCGCGCGTTTCGTCGCCGTACTGGCCGTGGTGGTGGTGCTGTTCCTCGCGTTGCGTGATGGGCGGCGCTTCTGGCGCGAGCAAGGCTGGGGCGTGGCCGCTATGCTCGGCGTGGCCCTGCTCAGCGCGGCGCCGATGATCCAGTTCGCCCTGCGCTTCCCCGCCGAGTACAACGCGCGGCTCAATGAGGTCGGTATTTTCCAGAGCGGCTGGCTGGAGCGCGAACAACCGATCCGCGGCCAGGGCGCGCTGCCGATCCTGCTCGACCAGTTCTGGCGCGCGGCGCTGGCCTACAATGCCTACCCCGATCGCACCGTCTGGTACGGCGCGCCACGGCCGCTCTTCGACCTGGCCCATGGCACGCTGTTCATCCTTGGTCTCGGCTTCGCTGCCACCCGGCTACTCGATCGCCGGCTCTTCCCCCTGGTGGCCTGGTGGGGTGGGGCGGTGATCATGGGCGGCATGCTCACCGAGAGCCCGCCCTCGAGCCAGCGGCTGATCACCACCGCCATCCCGGCGATCTGCTTCGTCGCTCTCGGGCTGCTCCTGCTGGCCCAGGGGCTCGGCCAGGCCCTGGGGCCGGCACGCAAGCACCTGCTCACGCCCATGCTCGCCCTCGCCACGGCCGCATTGATCGCGCTCAGTCTGCGCTCCTACTTCGTCAGCTACACCCCGCTGCGCGTCTACGGCAACGCCAACGCCGTCCTGGCGACCGAACTGGCCCACTACGCCAACCAGCAACTGAACCCGGGGACCCGGCTGATCTTCTTCGGCTGGCCGCGCATGAGCGTCGACTTCGGCACCATCCCCTACCTCGCCCCCCAGTTCGAGCGCGTCGATCTGCTCGAACCACTGAGCGGGCCGCCGCCGCGCAGCCTGGCCCCGCCCGACCGCGACGCCGTCTTCGTCTTCGTGCCCGAGCGGGCCAGCGAGCTGGAGCTCGTGCGCGCAAGCTTCCCCGGCGGCACGCTTGAGACGGTGCCCTCACCACGCGATGGAGCGATGCTCTTCAGCGCCTACCGCGTGCCCCGCAGCCTGCTCGGCACAGCGCCGTAGTTACAGTGCAACGCTGCCCGGCTGCCCCCCACCACCCGCCGCGCTGCCCGCGTCCGCCCGCAACCTGGAGGAATTCCTCGTACAATGGTGAACAAACCTCCCCCTACAAGAAAGAGGCCTCATCTAACCGGGTATTACCCGTTGCATATGATTGCATGACGAACTATACTTACGATGACCCTGTTGTAGGACTAGTACAGGCTCCCACCCTCTGATGACACATCATCCGGTGCGCGCGTGCGCCCGGAATTACAGCGGGTATGTAGCGGAAGGAACAGGCCGATGACGACCCTGGACACCGACACGCTGGAGATGGTGCTCACGACGCTGCGCGACTACGCGGCCAAGCAACTCAAGCCTGAGTACCTTCGTGAGCTGGACGAACGCGACGAGTTCCCCCACGACGTCCTCAAGGACCTCTACGACCCGGAGAAGTTTGGTCTCCACCTGATCTTTATCCCTGAGGAGTACGGCGGCCTCGGCGGCGGCGCCTACGACGTCTACCGCGTCTCGGAACAGATGGCCCGTATCGATCTGGGCATTGCCACTGGCGTGCTGGCCACCTTCCTCGGCACCGACCCGATCGTGGTCGGTGGCACCGAGGAGCAGAAGGCCCACTGGATGGGCCGCATCGCCGCTGAGGGCCTGCTCGTCGCCTATGGCGCCACTGAGCCCCAGGCCGGCTCCGACCTGGGGACGCTCACCACCCGGGCCGTGCCCGTGGAAGAGGACGGCCGGATCATCGGCTACAAGATCACCGGTCGCAAGCAGTGGATCTCCAATGGTGGTGTTGCGAAGCTCTACACCATCCTGGCCAACGCCCCCGGCGGTCCGACCTGGTTCGTGATGGAGGCCGGCCAGCCGGGCTTCAGCTACGGCAAGCCCGAGGACAAGCACGGCATTCGCGCCTCCAACACCGCCGCGCTCTTCCTCGACGAGGTCTTCATCCCGGTGGAGAACCTGGTGGGCGGCGTTGAGGGTCAGGGTCTGGCCCAGGCCCAGGCGGTGTTCGGCTACACGCGCCTGATGGTCGGCTCGTTCGGCCTCGGCGGCGGCTGGGCCGCGCTTGAGCGGGCCATCCGCTATAGCCAGACCCGCGTGCAGGGTGGCGGGCTCCTCTCCACCAAGCAGGCCTACACCCACAAGCTGCTCGTGCCGAACGCCGTGCGCCTCGAGGCCTCACGCGCCTACATCGAGTGGGTAGCGGAGCGCATCGACGGCGGCGACCCCGAGCAGCAGACCGAGGGCGCCGTGGCCAAGTACTTCGCCACCGAGAGCGGCAACAAGGCCGCCGAGGA
>DAOUBZ010000608.1:0-10694 GCA_034432515.1 Chloroflexaceae bacterium
GCCCAGGCGCTGCCCAGGGCGTGGGCGCTGAGCGGCCGGCGCGCGGCCAGCGCCTCGATGTCCTTGCGGGCGAAGCGCCGGTGGCCGCCCGGCGTCACATAGACCGGCACGGCCCCATCGTCGGCCCAGCGCCGCAGCGTGGTGCTATGCACGCCGAGCAGCTTGCTCGCCGCCGAGAGCGAAAGGTGGGTCGCGTCGTCGTGGGTGGCCATCGGCAAACCTGGGCAAATCTCAGTGCTATCTGGATTATATTGGTAGTGACGGAACGCTGTCAACGCGACCAGCGGGAAAAGCAGGGCTGGTGCAACGTTTTTGGGGCAAGCCCTACGTGCAGCTCAGCCTCGACACGGGCCACGCGACGATCATGCAGGCGATTGGCGCGCCCGCGCCCGACCAGTGGGTGCGCGAGGCGGGGCCGTTGCTCGCCCATCTCCACCTGCAGGACACCGACGGTGCCCTGGACCGTCACTGGGCGCCCGGCGATGGGACGATCAACTGGTTTGCGCTCTTCGAGGCGCTGGGCGAACTGGCGCACCAGCCCCGGCTCCTGCTGGAGCTCGATGACCACCGCCAGATCCCGCGGGGGGTCGCCTTTCTCGCCGGGCGTGGGCTGGCGCGCTGATGGTGTCGACTATCGAACAACGTGGTCCTACCGCGCTATGCGCTCCGGCGAAAATGCTCGGCGAGCAGGGCCATGAGCGTATCGGGCGCCTCGACGTTGGGCGAGTGGCCGACGCCCTCGAGGATCACCGGCTCGACACCGAGGGCGGCTGCGGTGCGCTGCACCACCTCGGCGGCGATCAGCGGGTCCAGCGCGCCGCCGATCACCAGCTTGGGGGCGGGAATGCTCGCAAGCCGGTCGCCGGGTTTCCACTCGCTCAGCCCGACCATGCTGCCGATCGCGGCCTCGAGGCGTTGTTCGTGGCCCTCGGCCACCAGCAACTCCCAGTAGGTGTCCTCGGGGGCGGTGGGCGCCATGGCCTTGATCGCCTGGCGGAAGAGATCGGGCTGGGCCTTGAGCAACCGCTGCCGGTCGGGCATGTTCAACTCCTCGGGCATACCGTCGGCCCAGGGCGGCGCGATCACCGCCAGGGTCGCAACACGGGCCGGGGCGTCGAGCGCCGTCTGCATGGCGATACCCGCGCCCAGCGAGTGGCCCACCAGGTGGAACCGGGCCAGCCCGAGGGCATCGGCGAAGGCCAGCAGGTCGGCGGCCAGCGAGGGCAGGCGATAATCGCTATCGGGGCCCTCGGTCTCCCCACGGCCGCGCACGTCGGGGGCGAAGCCGTGATAGCCGGCGGGCAGCCGGGCGAGGATCAGTTCCCACCAGGCGCTGCTCGCCCAGTTGCCATGCACGAAGATCACCGGCTCACCGGCGCCCGCCGACCGGTAGTGGATGCGCAGGTCACCCGCTTCGACATACGCCATGCTACTACTCTCCCCTCAGATGGGCGTGGAACGCCGCGTTGAACTCCGCCGGCTTCTCGATGTAGGGCGAGTGGCCACAGTCGGTGAGCAACACCTCGCGGTAGCTGCCACCGGCTGCAGCGTAGCGTTCGAGCGCGGCGCGCACCTGGCTGACCATCGGCTGCGGCGGATAGAGCTCGGCGCCCGGCCAGCCAGGTACTGCGCCGAGTTGCCCGAGGAAGCCAAGGTCGAAGAGCGAGTTGTCGGAGACGATCTGGTCGTCGGCGCCGTGCACCCAGAGCACCGGCGGCTTATGGGCCGCGTTGACGAAGCGCGTGACAGTGTCGCCCACGTACTTCGGCGAGACGGCGTTGAGCGGTCCGTAGCGCCCCGGGCCAACGCCGGGCCAGTTCTCCGAGGGGGTCATGTCGCCGGGATAGCGTTCCGGTCCCACCTTCTCGCTCAGCAGGCTCGAGAGCAGTTCCTCCTCGCGCGCGGGCCGGAAGGGCGGCTTCCAGTAGAAGCTGTTCATGACGACCCGGGGGGCCGACTGGGGATTCTCCTCACTGCGGTCGCCCTCGCCCAGGCGCCGGGCGAAATCGGCGTTGACCACGCCGCCACCCGAGCCGGCGAAGTCGGGCCAGATCGGGGTGCCCGCCGCATCTCTGGTACCGCCAAAGCCGTAGGGCGAGGCAGTTGCCACCAGGGTGAGGGAGAGCACGCGCGCGCCGGCTGCCGGCAGCAGGCTGAAGCAGATCGCGCCGCCGAGCGAGTGGCCGACGGCGTGGAAGTGTGTCACGCCCAGCGTATCGACCAGGGCCAGCAGGTCATCGACCCAGTCGCCGCAGCCTCGGGTAGCGTCGATCAGCGTATCTTCGGTGTCGCCATAGCCGCGCAGATCGGGAGCGATGCCCCGGAAGCCGGCGGGCAGGGCCAGCATCGTCTCCTCCCAGTAGGTAGCCGAGGAGGCATTGCCGTGGATGAAGAGCACGGGCACGCCATCTTCAGGGCCGCTGAAGAGCACGTGCATGCGCAGACGGGGCGTGTCGATCAGCTGTGCGGTGATGCCGGGCAAGGTGGGGATACTGCTCATCGGGTGTTTCCTCGTTGATATGACACCAGCTTCGGTGCAGCGTTGCGGACCGTACTACCGGCTGTGCGGCTCGTCACTCGTCACTAACGTGGGTGCGTACCAGGCGCTGTTTGTCGATCTTGCCGGCCGCAGTCTTGGGCAGGCTATCGGTGAGGATGATGCGGCGCGGCAGCTTGAAGCGGGCCAGCCGCGCGGCGGCGAAGGCCAGCAGGTCGTCCTCTGCGAGGCTGAGCCCGGGGCGGGCGACGACGACGGCCCAGCCCACCTCGCCCCACTTCGGGTCGGGGGCGGCAATCAGCGCCACCTCGGCCACGGCCGGGTGGCCGGCGAGCACACTCTCCACCTCGGCGGGGTAGATGTTCTCGCCGCCGGAGATGATCACGTCTTTCAGGCGGCCCACGATCGTGTAGTAGCCCTCATCGTCGCGCACGGCCAGGTCGCCGGTGCGCAGCCAGCCATCGGGCGAGATCGCCTTTGCCGTCTCGGCGGGCCGGCCCCAGTAGCCGGCGCAGACGTGGGGGCCACGGATCAGCAGTTCGCCCACCTCACCCGCACCGAGCTCGCGGCCCGCCGGGTCGACCAGTTTGAGGTCGATGAACATCAGTGGGTAGCCGACGGCGCCAGGCTTGCGGCGCACATCGGCGGGTGGCAGCCAGAAGGTGTTGGGCCCCGCCTCGGTGAGCCCATAGCCGGTCTTGAAATCCACCCCGCGGCGCCAGAACTCCTCGAAGATCGGCAGCGGGCATGGTGCGCCACCGCTGATCACCAGCTTGAGCCGCGAGAAGTCGACCGTTGGCCAGCGGGGGTGCTGCTGCAGGGCGATGAACATGGTCGGCACGCCAAAGAAGAGCGTCACCGCCCCCGAATCAACCAGGTCGAAGACCTGGTCAGCATCGAAGCCCTTGCAGACCACCGAGCTCCCGCCCATCAGCACCAGCGGTGCGGTGAAGACATTCAGGCCGCCGGTATGGAAGAGCGGCGCATTGAGGATGGCCGTATCGTTGGCATCGAGGCCCCAGCTGGCCACGGTATTGACTGCGTTCCAGGCGATGTTGCCGTGGGTAAGCACGGCGCCCTTGGGGGTGCCGGTCGTGCCGCCAGTGTAGCAGATCACCCAGGGGTCGTCCCAGCCCAGGGCCACCGGCGGCACCGGCTCGTCGCAGGCGTCGCGCTCGTCGAGCGCGATGTCGGCGGCATCGGCGCGGGCCGCCGGGTCCAGCGCGATCCAGGTGCGCACCGAGGGAGCCGCGGCGCGCAGTGTGCGGGCCGTCGCGGCGAAGTCGGGGCCATAGACAAAGAGACTGGGGCTGGCATCGGCGGCCAGGGCGGCCAGTTCGTCGGCGGTCAGACGCCAGTTGAGCGGCTGCATGATCGCGCCGAGTTTGCCGCAGGCGAACCAGACGTCGAGGAAGCTGACGGTATTGTAGGCCAGCACGGCCACCCGCTCACCGCGGGCCAGCCCGAGGCGCCGCAGCAGTGCCGCCGTGCGGGTCGCTGCCGCGTTCCACTCGGCATAGGTGATCGGCCGCATCGCGCCCTGTGCATCGTAGAGCGCGATCTTGTCGGGTGTCAGCCGGGCGCGCCGGCCAAGCCAGTCGCCGAGGTACATCTCCATGGGCATTGTCCTGCGTCACGTGGCGCCGGGCGGGGGCGCACCCCAGGCGACACAGGCCGCCGCCCAGGTGTAGCCGGTCCCGGCGGCAACCATCACCATCAGGTCGCCATCCTGCAGGCGCCCCAACTCGAGGGCGCGGCGAAGCGAGAACATCTGATCCTGCTGGCCCACGTGGCCAAGATCGCTGAGGTAGCAACACTGCTCCTCGCGGAGCCCGAGCGCGCCGAGTACCGTGCGGTAGGCCGAGCGTTTCATGTGCAGCAGGTTCAGGTAGCCGATGTCGGCGCGGGTCTTGCCGCTGCGCGCCAGGGCGGCGTCGATCACGGCGAGGAAATTGGGCATGGAGACCGGGTCGAGGCGGCGCTTCATGCCCTCGGGGTCGGGCACATCGAGGTAGTGGCGCCCGGCCGCCAGGCCCTCGGCGGTCAGCGGCTCGACGGTGCCGCCGGCGGGCACGATCACGTCAAGCGAGAAGGAGCCGTCGGTGAGGATGCTGGTGCCGAGCAGCCGGTTGCGCGTGTGGCCCTTGCGCAGGATCAGCGCGCCGCCACCGCAGCTCAGGTTGAGCATGAAGCGCGTGCGCGGATTGGCGTAATTCACCAGGTCGCCATTGCGATAGCCCCCGGCGATCAGCACCGTCTCGACGGCAGGATCGGCGGCCATGAGCCCGCGGGCCAGCTGCAGTGCAGCGATGGTGGTGCCGCAGCGGAGCTGCACGTCGATGGCCCAGGCGCGGTGCGCGCCGAGATCATAGGCGAGCTTGATGCCCGCCGTCCAGAGGGGGTACTCTTTCCACTCCTCGGTGGTGCAGAGCACCAGATCGATCTCCTCAGGGCGCACTCCGGAGCGAGCGAGGGCATCCTGGGCCGCCCAGACCGCCATGGCATTGGTGTGATCGTCGGGACCCGGCACCGGCTTGCGCTCGATGCCGAACTTGCCGACGATGATCTCCTCGGGAATGCCCGAGCGCCGGGCGATCTCAGCCGCGGAGATGAAGGAGGACGGCAGATAGGTGCCGACGTCTACAATGCCGATCGGGTAGGCGTCCATGTTCGCGTCGCGCTGCTGAGGGTGAATCCAACCTATTATAGCGCGTCGCGCCGGGCGCTGCGCGGCCGTGCTGGCTACTCCGCGGCGCCTGTCGCCCGATCCAGCAGGGTGTGCATCCAGGCCCGCGTTTCTGCCGGGATGGTGGGCGGTGGTGGCTCCTGCCGGTAATCGATCGAGAGGTCATAGGCGGCCTCGTCATACACCTCGCGCAAGACGTGGCCCAGATTCAGGCTCACATCGTCATCGGGGCGCCACAATGGCACCGGAACCGTCGGGAGCGGGTCCTGGAGGCGCACCGGCCAGAGCTCCGTCTTGCCGCTCTGCGCCCGTGTAAGGGCAATCAGATAGGGCACATCCGGCACGGCAGCGTGCGCGATCGGCCGGGTTCCGCGGCGTACGAGGTCAAGCTCCAGCAGATGGACGCCGGCCTGGTAGAGGCGCTGGCGTTTGTGCCGATAGGTACTCAAGCCGGGTTCACGCTTGTTGACCGGGGAGATAATCTCGATCGAGGTCACCAGTTCGTTCTGGGCCGTGTCGCGAATCTCCACGGTTGGAATCTGCACCTCGACGGGCAGGATCACCGGGATGCTCAGGGCGGCTGGCGTCACTGCATCGGCCCCGTCCTGCGCCGGCGGCGCATCAACGGCATAGCGCGCCGGTGGCTCGCTGGTGCGCATGACCTCGACATCGGGGTACATGATGCCAATGTCGCCTTCGGGAGCTGTATCCTCAACCACGTAGATGCTCAAGCGTGCCGTGTAGCGCGGGCGCAGGACGGGGGTCAGGACCTGGCGGATCTTGGCCGCGAGGGCGTTGTGCAGGTCAGGCCACAGATAGCCCTCGAGGTACGGGTCCATGCCAGGGAAGGGGGAGGCCATGTGCGTCGTGCTCCATAACGAAGGAAGGGCCAGCCTGTCATGCAGGTCCGAACCCCTGGCTTGTGCTGCTAGCCGAATTGTAGCATACCGCCACGGGCGGCCGGCGCAGCGTTCCACCGGGATATTCCGCTCAGGCAAGCCTCAGCCGGGGTTTCGAGGCACTGTGGTATACTGGGCAGCAGAGACGGGTCCGTGCGGGCCAGGCACGCCCGGAGGAGCCATGTCGAGCCTCGCCGTCGTCATCCTGAACTACAATCGCGCCGATCTGCTGGCCGATTGTCTGGCGTCGATCTACGCCGCGCCCACCCGCTGTACCCTCGCGGTCTGGGTGGTGGACAATGCGTCGAACGACGATAGCGTCGCGATGGTGCGCGCGCGTTTCCCCCAGGTGCAGCTGATCGTCAGCCCCACCAACGGCGGCTTCGCCTACGGCAACAACCTGGCCCTCCGCGCGCTGCTGGCCGGCCCTGCGCCGGACTATGTGCTGCTGCTCAACAACGATACCGTGGTCCCACCGGGCGCGCTTGACGGGCTGGTCGCGTACCTGGAGGGCCACCCCGAGGTGGCCGTGGTAGGGCCGAAGCTGCTCCTGCCCGACGGATCGCTCGATCTCGCCTGCCGGCGCAGCTTCCCGAGCCCGGCGATTGCGTTCTATCGGATGGTGGGCCTGGCGCGGCTCTTTCCCCGCAGCCCACGCTTTGCCCGCTACAATCTGACCTACCTTGACCCCGACGTGGAGACAGAGGTTGATGCGGTGGTCGGGGCCTGTATGTTGCTCCGCACCGCGGTAATCCGCGAGGTGGGGCTGCTGGACGAGCAGTTCTTTATGTATGGCGAGGACCTGGACTGGGCCTACCGGATCAAACAGTACGGCTGGCGCATCGTCTACTACCCGCGGGTGGTGGTGCACCACTACAAGCGCGCCGCGAGTAGCCGGCGCGCCATCCCGTCGGTCCGCGCCTTCTACGACGCGATGCGCATCTTTCATCGCAAGCACTATCGCGCGACGACGCCGGCCGCGCTGAACGCGCTGATCGAGGCTGGCATCACCGCGAAGGAGCTTCTGGCACTTGGCCGTAATCTCCTCCTCCCCCCAGCGGCGCGCCGCGTCGGCTAGGGCGCGCCCTCAACTGCGGCCCCGCACCTGGCGCGCGCTGCTGCGCTTCGGGCTGATCCTCTGCGACCTGCTGGCGCTCAATGGCGCCGTGGTGGGCACATTTCGCTATTTCCGCGCCGCGATCGAGGCCGGCGGCGACCGTCTGCCCTCGGATCCACTGGCCGTGCTGCGCTTCATGCTGCTCTTCAACCTCGCCGCCCTGGCGATCTTTGCCGCCAACGGCCTCTATGAGATGCGCCGCGGCGCCTCGCGCGTCGACGAGGCCGTGAAGGTGGTGACGTCCGTCTCGCTCAGCGCCGTGGCGGCGATTGTGATCAATACGCTGCTCCCACAACTCGGCAGCCAGGATCTGCCGATCACCCGTGATGTGCTGGTCTGGAGCTGGGCGATCGCCGTTGTGGCCTGCGTGCTCTTCCGCATCATCCACCGCGGCGTGGTGATCTGGCTGCGCCGCCATGGCGTCGATACGCGCCGCGTGGTGCTGGTGGGCGCCCGCGAGCCCGGCCAGCTGGTCTGGAACACCATCCGCCGGCGCCCGGCGCTTGGGTACCGTGTCCAGGGCTTCGTCAGCGACACGGCGCCGATCGGGAGTATGGTGGATGGGCTGCCCGTGCTCGGGCGCACCAGCCAGCTCGGGCGGGTGGTGCGCGCCACCCAGGCCGACGAGGTGATCATCGCCCTCTCCGGGCGCTCAACACAGGATTTGCTTGAGATCATCAGCCTTGCCGAGGACGAGGCGGTGGCGATCAAGGTCTACCCCGACACCTTCCAGCTGATCACCAACAACGACATCTCGATCGGCGACCTGAGCGACCTGCCGCTGGTCTCGGTCAAGAATGCCGCCCTGGATAGCCCCTGGAACCGGGGCCTCAAGCGCGCGCTCGATGTCGTCGTCGCCACCACGGTGCTGCTGCTTGGCGCGCCGGTGCTGCTGCTGATCGCGCTGGCTATCCGCCTCGAGTCGCGTGGGCCGGTCTTCTTCCTCCAGGAGCGCGTGGGAATGGACCAGCAGCCCTTCTGGATGCTCAAGTTCCGCACCATGCGCGTCGATGCCGAGCAACTGGGCGCCTGGACCACGCCGAACGACCCCCGCGTCACGCGGGTGGGCCGCCTGCTGCGCCGGACCAGCCTCGACGAGTTGCCCCAGCTGATCAATGTGCTGCTCGGCGAGATGAGCATCGTCGGGCCGCGGCCCGAACAGCCACGCTGGGTCGAGCAGTTCAGCCAGCAGATCCCGCGCTACATGCGCCGGCACAAAGAGAAGGCCGGGCTCACCGGCTGGGCACAGGTCAATGGCCTGCGTGGCGATACCAGCATCGAGGAGCGTACCCGCTACGACCTGTACTACATCGAGAACTGGTCGCTGCTCTTCGATATCAAGATCATCCTCCGCACGATCGTGCATTTCCTCACCGGCAAGCAAGAAAACGCGTATTGACGTTGGGGGAAGCAGGGTGTATACTACACCCTCGGTCGAGCCAATCGGCCGCCGTATCCGAGCCCCCCGTTACGTTTTGGTGACGGGTTTCGCGTTCCGGGAAGGCACCCGGCACTGCGCAACACGCAACACCGAACACGAAACGGAAGTCACCGTCAGCCATGGTCAGGGTTGACCATGCCGATACGACGACGGTGCCGGGCGGGCTTTTGTGAGGCTGTATGGACGTCTGCCAAAATCTGCGCGCACGTACGCTGCGCACTGTAACTTGCATCGCCATGCGGCTTCCGGTGGGCCAGGTATCCTGTAGCCCCTGCGCCGGGTGACGACGCCCTGCGCGTCGCCCCCGCCCCCACGCCGCCCCTGCCGACGCAGGGGCGTTTTTGATCCCCCAGCGTAGCGTACCCCGTTGTGTGAGCCCCGGACCGTGAGGCGCAGGCTTCACGGTCACGCGGTGCGCGCCCACGCCACCGCTGGACGGCCTGGCCGTCCAGCGGTGGCGCCACGTGCACGTCACGCCGTGCCTGTATCGTCGTGTGCCGGCGGCCTGGCCGCCATCTGAACAACGAGGGAGGGACCTGGTACAGTTGAAGCAGCAGACGTACGCCGACTACATGCGGGACCGCTTCGGTTTTGCGGGTGAGGGCCAGCTCACCGACTTCATGACGCGCCAGGACGGCCAGCTCCTGCTGGGCGGCCGGCTGAACCTGACGGAGCTGGCGCAGAGTCACGGCGCACCACTGGAGGTTGTCTACACGCCGCAAATCGCCACCCAGGTCGCGCGGATGCGTGCCTGGGCCGAGCAGGCGCGCGCGCGGGCCGAGTACGCCGGGCGCTTCATCTATGCCTACGCCACCAAGGCCAACTTTGCCGCCGAGGCGGTGCAGACGGCCCTGCAGGCCGGCGCGCACTATGAGACGTCGGCGGCGGCCGATGTGGTGATCGCCCACGGCCTGTTCCGCCAGGGGACGCTGCCAGCCGATCGGCTGATCTGTTGCAATGGCTCGAAGGAGCCCGGCTACCTCGCGGCGATCCGCGCCCTGCGTCTGGATGGCTGCACCAATGTCATCCCCGTGCTCGATGACCTGGACGAGTTCGAGGCGCTGCGCGATACCCCTGCGCCGCTGCAGTTCGGTGTGCGCGAGCGGGCGGCCGGCAACCGCGATGGCGCCCACCCGGGCAATGAGCGCTTCGGTCTCACTGCTACCGAGATCGAGCAGGCCGCTGCGCGCATCAGTGGCAGTGGTCACCACCTGGTGCTCTACCACGCGATGATCGGCAGCCAGATCGAGGACGAGGCGCACTTCCTGGCGACGCTGCGCGCCTCGGTCGAGAGCTACGCGCGCCTGCGCCGCAGGGTGCCAACGCTGCGCTACTTCAACTTCGGCGGTGGCATGCCCACCTCGGGCTATCGTCTGGGCTTCAGCTTCGACTACGCGGGCTTGCTCACCAGGCTCATGGCGACCATCCGCGACACCTGCGCCACCTATGCGGTGCCCGTCCCCGACCTGATCGGCGAGTTCGGGCGCTACACCGTGGCCACCCACAGCGTCTTTCTGCTCGAGGTCGGCGCGGTGAAGTCGGGTCAGGCGGGTACACCCGACTGGTACCTGGTGAACGGGAGCATGATGGTGACCCTGCCCGACGCGCTGCTGGTCGAGGGTCAGGAGTTCGTGATCCTGCCGTTGACCGACTGGGATCGCCCGGCGCGCGCGGCGCGACTGGGCGGGCGCCGCACCTGCGACAGCGACGACGTCTACCCGCGGCCCGATCGTCCACCGCTGATGCTGCCCGACACCAGCGGTGGCCTGGTGCTGGCGATCTGCGGGGTGGGCGCCTACCAGCAGATGATCGCCGGGCGTGGCGGGGCGCACCACTGCCTGAGCCCGGAGCCCGCCCGGGTGATCGTGACCGAGCGCGAGGGCCGGCTGGTCTCGCGCTATGTGCCACAGCAGGACCAGACGACGATCATGCGCCTGCTTGGCTACCAGCCGACGCCGGTCGCCGCGCCAGCGCCGCTCGTCGCGAACGCCCGCCCGCTGCGGGTTGCGCCGATCGCGGTGGGCGCGGGCGGGCTCTCGCGGCGACGCTTCCAC
>DAOUBZ010000609.1:0-4551 GCA_034432515.1 Chloroflexaceae bacterium
GTAGCCGCCAAAACCAACACGAAAACCTGGGGTATGGGGCTTGCCCCAAAGACGATGCTACCCTTGTGGAAGCGAGCGCGATCGGCTATAATAGGCCAGATTGTGGCCTGTAACGCGATTCGTGCCCCCCGGCCCGCCGTGTACGGCGACGGTGTTGCCATACGCGGCCGCCAGGATCGAGGGAGCCGTCCGTGAGTGTAACCTCCATTGTGCTGGTGCATGCCCATGCCCTGTTCCGTGAGGGACTGCGGCACCATCTCTCCGCCCACCCCGAGTTTCGGATCACGGGCGAAGCAAGCAACGGCCAGCAGGCGATCCAGCTCGTCGATTATACCGACCCCGACATCGTGCTCATGGAGGTCGACCTGCCGGGCGTCAATGGGCTTGAGGTCTCGCGGGCGATCAAGCGAACCCATCCTCACGTGGGCGTGGTCCTCTTTAGCTCGGAGATGGACGGCGCGCACGTGGTCAAGGCGATCCGCGCCGGGGTGGCGGCCTACCTGCCCCGCAATGTGGACTGGAGCACCCTGCTCGCCACCCTGAATGAGGTGCGCCGCGGCGAGTACCCGATCAACGAACTGGTGCTCTCGCTGCCCGATGTGGCGACTCAGGTGCTCGCCGCCTTCCGCCAGATGGTGGTGGACGAGGATACCCAGAGTATCTATTCGCCGCTCTCACCCCGCGAACTCGAGGTCCTTGAACTGGTCGCCGCCGGACGCACCAACAAGGAGATCGCCAACCAGCTCGATATCAGTAACCAGACGGTGAAGAACCACGTGTCCTCCATCCTGCGCAAGCTCGCCGTCAACGACCGCACCCAGGCCGTCGTCTACGCGATGCGCCGCGGCTGGATCAAGGTTGTGCTGCCCGGCGACTGAGCGCGCCCGCGGCTCGCTCCGGGCGGTCCCCGTGCCGCCCATTGCCCCTTCGCCTCGCCCGAGGCGCCGTCAAGGGGAGAAGGCTACCGACCCGTGAAGCCGTTTCCGCAGAGCTCCGTCCGCGCCCTGATCAGCATCCCGCTCGCGCTGTTGCTGCTGCTCGCCGGCTGCGACCTGGCCGCCATCGGTGAGCAGGAACAGATCGCCAATATCGAGACGATCCGCGCCGGGACACCCTCGCCCACGCCGTCGCCCACGATCACGAATACGCCCGCTCCTACTGCCACGCTGACGCCGACCGTCGGCCCGTCGCCGACGCCAAGCGCCACGCCGACTGCGTCGCCAACGCCGCTGCCGCCGACGCCGACACCCAACCCGGCCCTGGCCGGCTTCAGCTTCTGCGACCAGCAAGCCGGCGCCCGCGGCGGGCGCTTCTCGGCGCGTCTGCTCGCGGCGGATGCCAGCGGCACACCCGCCTATGAGCAGGTCGTGCTGCGCTTCGAGCTTGCCACGGGCTCAGGGCCGCTCGGCGCCGAGGCCGCCTGCCTCAGTAGCGCCGACCTGGCGGTCGCCACCGGCGTGAGCGAGCTGGATGGCGCCTACGCCGTGCGGGTCAGCCTGCCCGGCTGGCTGCGCGACGAGGCCTTCCGCAGCTCGCCGATCAGCGGGACGCTCAGCTTCAGTGGTACGCGCACGCTGACCAGCGCGCGACTGGTGCCCGCTGATACGCCCGACGCCGGCGCCGACCTGCTGATCGGGCTCAGCGAGCCGCTGCCCTTCCGCCTCAGCGTCGAGCGCAACCCCACCCGGCTCACGCTCGCCGTCGCGCGTAGCTCGCCGATCGTTGGCTCCAGCGACCAGCTGCGGCTGCCCGCGGGTGGCGGCGCTCCGCAGCTTGCCACGCCTCGCTTCGTGATCTTCGACGGCGATATCTGGCGGGTTGCGCCCGGGCTGCGCACCGCCGGCGACGGCCTTACCCCCGGCGCCGCCGGCGCCGAGAACCTCACCGACTCGCCCGAGACCGAGACGGCCCTCGCGGTCAGCCCCGATGGCACCAGTATCGCTTTCTGCCGGGCGGCACCCGGTCTCGACCCGGCCGATGTCGAACTGCCCGTGCCCAGCACGCTCTGGGTCATGGACGCCAACGGTGACGGCGCGCGCCCGCTCGCCCAGGTGGGCCTCAGCTGCGCCGACCCGGCCTTCAGCCCCGATGGCGCCAGTGTGGCCTTTGCCGTCGATGAGACCGGCGCGATGCCCGTCCAGCGCACGATCTACACGGTCCCGCTCAACGGGGGGCAGGCCGAGCGGCTGATCGAGGGCAATGACGAGTGGAGCCGCTACGCGCCGCAGTGGCTGGCGGACGGCGCAGTGGTCTTTGCCGCCACCGCCCCGGATGGCCGGAGCACGCTCTTCCTGCGCAGCGCGACGGGCGAGGTCAGCGACGTGGGCGCGAGCATCCTCGTGCCCGACAGTGCCGCCACGCCCTACCGCACGCTCGGTCGCCCGCTTGCCGCTCGCGACGGTAGCCGCTTTGCCGTTGAGGCCGTGCGCGGCAACGGGCCGGGCGCCGACCTGGTGATCCTCGATGCCAGCGGCAAGCTGCTGGAGCGGATCGGCACCGCCAGCGAGGTCGCACCGACACCCACACCTACCGCCTCACCCTCGCCAACCGCCACGCGCACCCCGATGGCGGCCGGCACCACTACCACGCCGGCGACGAGCCCTACCGCCGCCACGCCGGCGGCCACTAACGCCACCACACCAGCGACCGGCACCGCCACGCGCAGCCCGACGGCGGCCGGCACCGCCACCACGCCCACCACACCGGCAGCCGGCACCGCTACGCGCAGCCCGACGGCGGCCAGCACTGCCACCGCGCTGGCGGCAAGCCCCACCGCGACACCCAGCCCCACCGCGGAGCCGGACGGAACGCCCACGGCGACTGCCACCCTTGCGCCCACGCCCGAGCCCGAGCCGGTGCCCGAACCACGGCTCGCCGGGCCGTACTGGACGCGCCCGCTCGCCTGGGATGAGCAGGGCCGCCTGCTCTACGTCAGCACGCTCTGCGCGAGCCAGGTGGTGCAGGACTACCAGCTCTACCGCTGGGCCGGCGCGCGCCGCAGTGAACTGCTGCTGACCGGCCAGAGCTTCGGCGGGATCGGCGACGCCCGTATGGCTGATGACCAGCTGGTCTACGTGCTCACCGAGCAAACGCCGCCCGGGTCACGTGGCCCCCAGGCCGCCAACCCACGGGGTGCGGCCAGTCTCTGGCTCTGGGACACGGCCAGCGGTGCGCGCGGTGAACTGCTGCAGGCCGAGCGCGACATCAACGCGCTCGCTCGGTAGCCGCGGTGGAACTCGGACTATTCGTACGCGGGGCGTTGATCGGGCTGGCGATCGCCGCGCCTGTCGGACCGATCGGGGTGCTATGCATCACCAGAACGCTGCGGGACGGGCGCATGGCCGGCTTTGTCTCGGGCCTGGGTGCAGCGACGGCCGACCTGATCTACGGCACGACGGCGGTGCTGGGGCTGACGGCGCTGGCCG
This sequence comes from Chloroflexaceae bacterium, assembly GCA_034432515.1. Taxonomy (GTDB): domain Bacteria; phylum Chloroflexota; class Chloroflexia; order Chloroflexales; family Chloroflexaceae; genus JACAEO01. The sequence continues at coordinate 3,426 of DAOUBZ010000609.1, forward strand.
GTGTGCTGGTCGGCGTGAGCTTCTGGACACGCCTGCTGGGCGGGCTGTTCCTCTGCTACCTGGGGCTGCGCACCCTGCGTGAGCCCCCAGCCGAGCGACCCGCAGCAGCGGGTGGGCGCGGTCTGCTCGGGGCCTACGCCTCGACCCTGGCGCTGACCCTGACCAACCCGGCGACGATCATCGCCTTTGCGGCGATCTTCGCCGGGCTGGGGGCGGGCAGCACGGCGCACAGCTACGGCGAGGGCATGCTGCTCGCCAGTGGCGTCGCCGTGGGATCGGCCCTCTGGTGGCTGACGCTGAGCGGAGGGGTCGGCTTGCTCCGCACACGGCTGACGCAGCGGGCGCTACGCTGGATCAACCGCGGAGCCGGCGTGATCATCCTGGGCTTCGGGGTAGCCGCCCTGTGGTCGCTGGCGGCGGGGTAGCAACGCGTCAGGGGCGGACCAGGCCGCGGCGGAAGAGCTCGACCACCGTATCGGCGAGCCGCTCGGCATCTGGCTCGCCGGTGACACTGAGCCGGCCGATGCTCGGCGAGATGCTCAGCGCGTAGAAAACCCGCACCAGGCTGGCGACATCGATGGTGGGATCGATCTCGCCCGCGCTGATCGCTGCCTGGATCATGGCCACCACGGTCTCATCAACGCGGCAGAGGTACTCGCGTGAGCGGGGATGGCGCTCCAGCAGATCAAGGATCTCGGGCAGCCAGAGCTGCATCGCGCTGGTGCGCCGCTCGACCTGCAGGCGCACGCTGGTGTGTAGGAAGCGCAGCAGCCGCTCAAGCGGCGAGGCGGCGCTCTCGCTCGCCATATGGGCGAAGGTGCGCTCCATCAGCTGCATGGCCATCGCCGCGACCAGGTCCTCCTTGGTGGGGAACTGGTTGTAGAGCGTCGGCTTGGATACGCCAACCCGGGTCGCTAGCTCCTCCATCGACATAGCCGCATAGCCCCGCTCGGCCATCAGCTGGTGCGTGGCTTCGAGGATCTCGTCGCGGAGGAGCTGGCGACGGCGCTCACGCAGTGACTGGCTCATAGTTTCGGCTCTCCCGCACTTGCCGTGAATTGACGACTAGCCAGTCGGAGCGAGCACACGCTGGCGCAGGAGATCGAAGTTCGCGCGACCATAGGCC
>DAOUBZ010000610.1:0-17542 GCA_034432515.1 Chloroflexaceae bacterium
CCTCGCCTCGATCCGCCTCCTCGGCCGCCGTCTCACCAAAGCCTCGTGAACGCGGACACCCTTACCGTTGGAATATTGGAGAGCTTCTTACGCCCAGTATAACCTACGGAGAGAACAATCGCATTACAGTTATGCAATCTGGTAAAAAAAGACGTATCATCGTAGGTGCGAAATCAAGAGTTTTCTTCAATAGGCAACAGGATTTGCGCTGCCAAATCGACTCGTTTGGAGCAGATGCGGCGCCATCCACGAAGCTGATTCTGGCGAACTGAAAAGGGATCTTGACACGTGTCGTACAATCGTTCTACACGTAATCGGTAGCGAAGGCCAGTTGCTTTTGTCAGGCCTCCGCAGCCGCTCAGCTCTGCATCTGAGAGAGGTGCGCCATGTCCAGCCAGCCTGTCTGCCCCTGCTGCCGCTCGCCCCAGGCCACCTAGCGCGTCGCTGCGATCGTCGCCGGCGGCACGCAGCAGGTGCGCGTGCTGACCGCCGACCTGGTGCCGGCCGCCGGGGTCGCCCGCACCAACCTGGCGCAACTGCTGGCGCCGCCACGTCAGCCTGGCGGTGGCTGGCTGATCATCGTGTTGCTCTTCGGCCTGCTCCTGCTCAGCCTGCCGGCGAGCTGCATGGTCACCGTGGTCATCGTCGGGCTACAGGGCCAGACCTTCGAGGCAGCGTTCACCAGCGGCGCGGCTGAGCGTCTCTTCGCTGGCGTCGCCGGCGTCGGCGCGCTGGTCGCCATCGCGATCACGGTCGGCATCAGGCAGCTGGGCGAGCGCCGGCGGCGCGAGGCCGGCGAGCGCTGGAACCGCCAGATCGCGCGCTGGCAGCAGTCCTGGTACTGCCACCGCTGCCACGTAGCCTTTGTCGCCGGGTCGGCGCAGGCCGTGGCGCCCGAGCAGTTTGGACGGCTGCTCACCGTATAGCGGTCACTGCGCATGACGCACCAGCAGCCACTCCTCGACCTCGGCGCCGCGCCCCTCGGCGAAGCCACGATCTTCGCCGTAGATGGTGAAGCCGTTGCGCTCCAGCACCCGCTGGGAGGCGACGTTGTCCTTGACGATGCGGGCATGGACTGGCCGTATCGGCACCTCGGCCAGGAAGAGCGCCAGCGCCCGCGTCGCGATGCCGCGGCCCCAGAACTCCTGCCCCAGCCCGTAGCTGACCTCCGGCTCGCCGAACCAGGCATGGCAGGCGATCGAGCCGGCAACCTGGCCGTCCACCAGGATGATGCGATTGGTCACGTTCGGGTCGGCCAGCACCTTGGCCCAGTGGGCGCGAAAGGCCTCCCAGTCGGACGGGTCTTTGGCGGTGAAGGCGGCCATCCAGACCGCCGCCGGCGCGCGCTGCTGCTCGAACAGGATCGGTAGGTCGCCATCGGCGATGGGCCGCAGTGTGACGTGATCGGTCATCCGTCTCCTCCCTCTGCGCCGGCGACGCCGCCCTCGTTCGGCTCGAAGATCAGGATCGAGCCCAGCGCACGGTAGCCCAGCCCTGCGTAGAGGCGCTCGCCCATGCGTGAGGCAGTGAGCACGCTCCAGCGCGCACCCCTGGCACTGTCATCGGACAGCAGGCGCGTCATCAGCGCCCGCGCCAGCCCCTGGCCGCGCCACGCCTGGGCGACGTAGACCCGGCTGACGTAGCTGTGCCGGGCGTCCAGCCAGAGGTTGCGGCCGCGCGCCACAAGCTGTTCATCGCGCACGATCGCGTAGTGGGCCATGCGCGGGTCGGCCAGGTTCTCGGGCAGCGCCCACCGTGTGCCCTGGGGATCGTTGCGATTGTGCCAGTCCGCCTCCTCCTCACAGAGCAGGGTTACTTCTGGTGAGGGCGTCAACGGCGCGAGCGCCGCCAGATCGCAGGTCATCAGCGTCTCGGTATCGTCGAGGCGGTAGCCGGCTCGCTCGTAGGTCTCGCGCAGGCCAGACCTGTCTTCCAGCACCGTCAGGTAGTGACGGGGCAGCGGCTGGTGTGCGGCAACGGCAGCGAGGGCTGCGCCCGGGTCGCAGTCCCGCACGAAGAACTCCTCAAAGGGCGTGCCGCTCAGCTCGCCCGCGGCAAAGCGGACAGTCTCCAGCGGCCCGGCCCGAAAGCGGGTCGCGTGATGCCGCGCGTGGCCCGAGTCGGTGAAGCCGGCGATAAACAACTCCCAGGCGGTCGTCGCATCCATCGCCGGCTCACAGATACTCGGCCAGGATGACGCCGATGTCGAAGGGCGTCACCGTGCCATCGGGCGCAAAGACCATCTTCGCCGCCCCGCGTGGGGCTGGCGTGCCGCGCGCCGCCGCGTGCAGCGAGAAGAGCTCGTACAGGTCGGGCTTGACCAGGGTTGTCAGCGCCTGGCCCATCAGCAGCATGCCCTTCTGGTTGCCCTCGACGTTGTTGAACCAGCGCGGGTTGCGGCGCAGGGCCAGGTCGGCCCAGATCACCTGGCGCGCGACCAGGTCGAGGATCACCGGGATGCAGATGCGCGTGTTGGCCGCCACGTCGATCTTCTGCTGCACCGTCTTCGGCTCAAACACCTCGCCCGACTGCGGAGCGCGGCGCAGCATCCAGCCCGCGTAGCACTCGGGCAGATCGCAGTAGGGCTGGCCCGAGAAGGAGTTGAGCGCCGTCACCACATAGCGCCCACCGTAGCGCACCACCGACTCGATGTCCAGGTCGATGAACTCGCAGGCCCCGTTCGGCGCGGTGACGATGTCGCCGCTGTGGGCGGCCCGGTACTTCTCCGACTTCAGGTTGGTGTAGGAGATATGCTCGACGTAGCGCCAGTCGGCGTTGTAGAGCACCGCCGAGAGGTCGATGTCCACCCTCCCGGTCGGCTTGCCGTTGACCTCGCCCTCCTTCCACCACAGAAAGAAGCGCACCGTGCCGCCCGCGTCCAGCGGCAGCCGCGAGCCGCGCGGGATCGTCCGCAAAGCCTTGCTAGCTGAGCGCTGGGTCAGCGGCACCGGGTAGTTGCGCAGTCGCTCGTCGACAAACACCTTGCCCAGCGGTAGGCGCTCCCGGAAGCGGTTCACCAGCGTCTCGCGGCAGATCGCGACCACCCCCGCGCACAGCCCGGCGTCGAGCGGCGGCAGCGTGTTGGCGATCACCTGGGCCTTGGCGACCTCGCCCTTGGGGAAGAAGCTGCGCAGCGGGTGACCTGCTGGCCGTTGGGCGAAGTGGGCCAGGCTCTGAAGCAGCACCGGGGTCGAGACCTGCGCGGCGACGTCACCGAAGACCTGCACGACCCCATCGGGCTGCTCGGCCCGGCGCAGCAGGTGGTCGAGCCGGCGGGCCAGCTCGCCCGGTCGCCCGCGCAGCAGAGTCAGCGCCTCGTCGAGCCGGCCGGCGCCGATTGCCCTCTCCACTTTCGAGCGGAAGGTCGCGAAGGGCCGGTCGTTACGGATGATGTCGAAGGCAGCCGCACTGCCTGGGAAGCGCACCGCGTGCTCGCCGGGGTGCAGCCGCTCGCCAAGCCGCTTCCAGGGCTCGGGGTAGCGCAGCATATCCTCGGTGATGCTCCCGCTCTCCTCCAGCAGCTCCAGCAGCAGCCGGCGCTCGGGGCGGCTGAAGCGGCGGAACTTCGTCGCGGCCGCGAGGCTCACATCGCCGTCGGAGAGCGCGACCGCCAGTCGCAGCACGTCGGTGGCGGTCTTGACGTAGCGGCGCAGTACGGCCGCAGCATGCTGCGTCCCTGCGCCGCGGCTGGTATGGCGCAGCAGCAGGGTCGCCAGCAGCGCGACGTTCTCGCGCTGCGGCACCTCGCGCGGGATGAGCGCGATCGCCTGATCGCCATAGCTCTGGAAGAACCAGGCCAGGTCGGCGCGGTCGGTAGGGGAGAGGGCACTCTTCGCCGCCAGCAGCGTCGTGCAGATCGCCCGGAAGTCGGCGTCGTCGCCCAGGTCGATCACCCGCAGGTCGGCCCGCTCGAGCAGCGGTGTGCGCCGCTGCTTCTCGTAGCGTGGGCGGCCGTGGGTCAGGTAGTGCAGGATGGCGTTGAGGTACAGCTCGGCGCGCGAGGCCTGCATCACCTGGGCCGGGAAGTTGGGATACATCGGCGCGTAGGCGACGTGGGCGCCGACCAGCTGGCGCAGGGCGGGGACAAGCTCGGCGCTCAGTCGCGCCAGCTGCTCGACCGAGCAGGTGCGCAGGTGCGCGATCAGCGCGGCGCTCGCGGTGAACCCGAGGCTCTCCAGATTCTTGAGCAGGCTCGCCAGGTACTGCGAGGGCGCGCCGCCATCGCCGGGCGGCACGAGCACCCGGCTGCGGTGGCGGATGTAGATGGCCTGCTGCATCGCACAGCCTCCTAAAAAGAGCAGCGCCCCTGCCGGCGCAGGAGCGCACGTTCGGCAGCGGAGAGCCGGTACGCTAAGTTCCAGAAAGGGAGAAGGAAGCCTACCGATAGCCGCTGCGCCCTCGATTGTAGCACCGCGAATGGTTACCTGTAAACCATCGTGCGCCCGATCCGTCACCGCTGCTGATGCGGGCCGAAGCCACTGATGCTAGGGTGACTCCACCGAGCGACGCCTCCAGCAGCCCCACGATCTGCTGACTGGCAGGCCCTTCGCCTGCGCGCCGGCACATGGTGCCGGCCCCTCATGCGCCTTTGGCGCCCACCACCTGCTCATGGCGGCCAACCGCCTCGCTGTCTGCACGCAGCCGCATTGCGCCCGCCGCCCTCTCTATCGTCGCCCGGTCCAGCAGCCCGACGCTCCCCGCGCCGGGCTGCGCGTTTTTGTGCAGCTTGAGGAGGCTTCACTATGCCGCCGACGTTCTACTTCGCCCTCGGCGCTCGAGCACGGCCACATGATCTGGCGATCGCGATGCTTGTTGGGCAGCGCCACTACCTGGCGCCAGCCGGCTCGTCAACGGCGCGGCTGCTCGCCAGAACGCCGGGAGTGCATGTCGTGCTTGACTCCTGGGCCTTCCCGCCTGGCAACACCGATCGCCCGTCGCTCCCGCGCTATGCCCACATGGTGGCTGGCTGGTACGCCCGCAACCTCGCCGGCGCCGCAGAGTCTGAGTCGTCCTGGCTCGACTGGGCGCTCAGCTACGACACGATCGGCGATGCGCTCGCCAGCGAGCGTGATGACGCGCATCTGCGAGCATTGCTCCAGGCGATCTGCCATTGTCCCGATCCGCCGCTGGTGCCCGTCACCCACTACCCCGGCCCCGGCGCCGCCGCGATCATCGGCGACCTGCTGCGCGACCGCGAGGAGTGCTTCGACGATGAGGAGATCGCACTGGCGCGACAGCGCGCGGCGTGGGGTTTCCACGACGAGCCCGATGGGCCGGTCGACCACCCGGCCTGCGCGATTGGCGGCCTGGTGCTGGCCCGCTATGCCCGTGCGGCAGCCGCCTGGTACGAGCAGTTGATCAACGATCTTGAGGCCGCAGCTGAGCTTGACCCGTTCCAGCGTCGCATCCACCTGCTTGGAATCGGCAAGCCTTCCTGGGTCTGCTGCTCGCCGCTAGTGATGAGCTTCGACAGCTCTGGCCCGGCCAGGATGGCCCTGATTGGCTTTGAGCGGGGCATCGGCGCTGCCTTCACGGCGGATTATGGCATCTCGATCGCCGCACTCAGGCGATCCAGATCGGCCCGCCTCGCTTACCACCTCATCCGCTATCGCGCCCAGGTCGGCCTGCCCTGGCAGCCCGTCGACGAGGCCCTGCTGCACGATGACCGCGAGGTCGCCGCGCTGCCGGAGCTCGCCGATGAACGCTGGGAGCAGCCCGAGCTGCCGGCGACGGCGCTCTATCCAAGCCACACATGAAAGGAGGCCATCGCCACACAATCGCTGAACTGACCTGATGGTATGCGCCGCCGTGGCGCGAGGCCGTGTGCTGAAGCAACGCACACGGTCTTTTTGTTGCCTGAAACCACGAGGAGACACCCCATGAGCACGAGACAGACCAGGCCTACGCCCGAGCCGATCGACGACGACCTGCAAGCTCTCGCCGCCGAGATCGCCGCCACGACCGGCGCCTCAACCGAGACGGCGCTCCAGCTGGCCATCGCCCAGCGCCCCGCTCTCCGCCAGTACGCCCGCCAGTGGGACGCGACGGTCCGGCGCGCCCGCGCTGCCATTCAGGCCCCGCCGGCCGCGCCTGACACCGCTGAGCCCCCGCACTCCTGAGCTCTCCTGGCCCGGAAACAAAGGGAAGTCAGAACCGGCGCATGGATTCTGGCTTCCCTTTGTTTCCCGATCTCCCTATGAAAGGCACCTCTATGACCGCCTGCTCCAAGCAGCGCCGGCTGCTGATCATCGCCTGCACGGCGACAAAGAGGCCCGATGTGCGGCTGCTTCCGGCGATCGACCGTTACCGTGGGCCATCGTTCCGCGTCCTGCGGCGCTGGCTCAGCGACCACCTGGAGGCTGCGGCACGCCTCGACGTGTACATTCTCTCGGCTGAGTTCGGCCTCATCCCGGCAATCCAGCCGATCCCCGACTACGACCGGCGTATGACTGCCGCGCGGGCCTGCGAACTCTGTGACCAGGTGCGCGCGACGCTCGGCGAGCTGCTCACGCTGCGCTCGTATGCCGGCGTCTACCTCAGCGCTGGCAAGGTCTATCGCCAGGCCCTCGGCGATCTCAACACGGTCGCAGGGCTCCGTAGTCTCACCACCGCGCCGGATGGGGCCGGTATTGGCGCCCAGCTTGGCGCGCTCAAGCGCTGGCTCACCGCCGAAGGCTGCTGACGCACAGCCGCTGGGGAGCCCCTGTCCCCGGCGGGCAGTTGGTGCGCCCCGGCCTACTGGAGATGCACCAATGTCTGCTTGCTCTCTACTGGCTCCCCCGCTCCGCGAGCTGCCGCAGCACCCCGCGCTTGGCCCACCGCCGCTTGGCGAGCCGCCCAGCGTAATCATCGGCAGCAGCAGCGGCGGCAACGACAGTCACGCCGCGGTGCTCTGGGCACGCTGGCGTTGGCCCGAGACACCGATCATTATCTGGCACGCCCTGCTTGACGAGATGGACTGGGAGCAGACGCCGGCGGCGCTCGACGCTCTGGCCGATCGTGTCGGCGGCCGGCGGGTGACGGTGCAGGCCGTCTACCGGCGCACCGGCAACCTGACCCCGACCGGGAACCACGGTGTCACGCTCGCCGCGATCCACGACGTGGACGCTCTCGGCCCGGCCACCGCTGCGCAATACCCCGACGGCATCCGCACCCTGCTCGACTTCGCAATGGCGGCGCGGAACGGCCAGCCGCCAACTGCACGCATCCGCTGGTGTACCCACTATTTCAAGATCGCGCTCTTCGACGCCTGGGCGCGGCGGAATCGCACGCTGCTTGGCGAATGGCCACTCCTGATCACCGGCGAGCGTTGGCGGGAGTCGCCTGGCCGCGAGCGCCGGCTGACCGCATGGGAGTGGCGCGACGCGCTCACGCTCCAGCCGGGCCACGCCGAGCATCCCGCTGGCTGGCGGCTGCTCTGGCTGCGCCCGGTGATCGACTGGGCCTGGCACCAGGTCAACGCCTACGTCCACGCCTGCGGTCTGCCCTTTCACCCTGGCTACGCCGCCCAGGGCGAGACCCTGGAGACCATGCTCGACCCGCACCGCGATGAGCGGCAGGGCCGGGCGCGCCTCTCGTGTCGCTGCTGCATCTTCACCCACCCGCGCCACCTGGCCGCCGCGCTCCAGAACGACCCGGCCGCCATGGCGCCGGCGATCGCGCGGGTGCGCGCCTACGAACAGGCCAGCGGTTTCAGCTGGCAGCAGCGCGGCCCGATCGACGAGTTGATAGCGGCCGAGCCCGCACCACGCTACCGGCAGCAGCTGTTGCTGCCGGCGGAGTGATCGCCAAGCACAAGGAACTACGATGAGCACAATCCCACCGCCAACCCCCGAGGAGATCCACGCCTGGGGTTGGGAGATGGGCGTTGAGGCCGGGCGCCGCCTGGCCGATGAGAGCGACGCCTTCATCGGCGTCACTACCTCCAGCCTGGACACACCTGCCGCACTGGAGATCTACAGCCGCGCCTACCTCCGCGCCCTGATCCAGGGCTATCGCACCGCGCTGCGGCGGTATCTGCGCGACCGCACGGATATCGCTGCCGACCAGCGCCGCAGATCTGTCTCTACCACACCGAGGCTCAATCAGAAAGGGGAAGACCGATGACCACGCCAACGACCATGTTTGACGGCCTGCTCGACGACGACGCGCCCATAACCTTGACTGCCCGCGAGCAGGCGGACGCTCAGCAGGAGCGCGACGATGCGCCGTCAGCGCCGTTAGCGGAGCTGGCGCGAAGCGCTATCGCTCCTGCTGACCCGGATGATGGCGACATCCCGACAGATGACCAGGCTCACGCGCCGGCTCTGGACAACACTGCCGGGGCCACCGAGAAGCTGGTGATCGTCGAGGGGCAGATCTTTGTCGTCGATGCCACGATCGACAACGAGACCATCCGCGAGCACCTCATCCGCCAGGGCTTCGCGAACCTCGCCGGGGCCGAGATTCGCACCGGCGCCCGCCAGCACCAGGGGCAGACCGTGCCGACCGTCGACTTTATCAAGCGCGCCGGCACCAAGGGCTAGCTGAGCGCTACACCACAACGCATCCGCACTGAAGGGCCGGGGATAGCTCCCCGGTCCTTCGTCTTGGAGGAACCAGACCGATGACAACCCCAAACCAGAATTGCCAGTATCACGCGCTGATTGCGCTGCTTGGCGCACTGCCGGCCCAGCCGATCGCGACGCACAACCCGCTGGCGCTGCTCCGGCCGCTCTTCGATGGCTCGATGACGATCGAGGTGGCGCTGTCGCCGGCGATCCAGGAAGCAATCGCCGCCTGCGAGGAACTTGCCTATCAGCGTGATGGAAAGGGAAGAAGCCTATGCTACCGCCTCAACGATCTGCCAGCCATCCCGGCCATCCACGCCATCGACGGATGGTGATGGTCCGTCGCTCGCGCGACGAGCAGACGCGGGCCGCTGTCCGCAGCGAGCAGTGGGAGGCGACCATGATCGGCCTGCGCGCCGCTGATATTCTGCGGCAGCGCTTCGCCGACTTCTATGCAGCCCATGTCGCCGGCCTCACGAGCCGCCCCACCAACTTCGTCGGCATCGTCCAGGCGCTCTTCTCGCTAGTCGAAGCCTGCGGCGTCGAGCTCCCGGACTTCCTCGACATCCGCACCGAGCCGCACAATCCCGCGGCGGCGCTCCTCGCGCTTCCTGCCCATCTCACGCGGGATGAAGACGCCCTGGCGGCGATGGACGAGTGTCGCTGGGCGCTTGAGGCGTTCCACCCGATCGTCTACGGCCTGACCCGCGAGATCGAGCCACTCTTCGACGGCGGCCGGCAGAACCTGTTGCTGCTCCTGCTCTGGGTGCTTGCCGACCAGACCACTTGGTCGCCAGGGGCCGCCGATATCCAGGATGTCATCGACTATGCGCTCAGCTCGCTGAGCGCGGAGCGCCAGGCTTTTGCCGAGCGCATCGTGCGCCTGCGCGACCAGCGCTGGCCGGGTGACCTGCCGATGGACGAGCTCGCCCGGCAGCTTGACCAGGTGATCTATCGCGAGCTGAACCTGGGCAAAGCCCTCCGCTATGCCTTCGCGGCTACCGGCCTGCAGTTCGCCGATCTCAGCCTGGAAGAGCTCGACGAGATGGGCTGGACCGGGATGGATTGGTACAGCGTTGACTTCGCGTCCATCGCCGCTGAGCAGGCCGAGGCCCGCGACTTCCTCCGGCACTACTACGACCTCGACAACCTGGTATCCGCTCAGTTCGAGGTCTTTGATGAGGTGGTCGCGCTGCTGACCGAGGTGGTCGCCCGCCTTGGAGCGGAGCCTCCGGCGAGTGCCTGACGGCGTTCACGGCGCTCAGTCTGGGCCATTCGATCCCTCCCGATCACCTTGCATTGCTGCAAGGTGGCCTTTGTTGCTGCATTCCGCGCCCTGATGCCCGAAACACCGCCATTCCTGCTCGCAAGAAAGCCGACCGAATCGAAGCGCCATGCCGAGTGCTGTCAAGGCAAGGTCGCCTTCGGTTCGTAGATGGAGAACGATGGATGAATACCCATGAAGAAGAGGTGCCAGCGCTGCGCCGGCGGCCCTGGCTCCGCCGGAAACCCCGCCCGATCCGCCAGATCATGGTCATCGACCGGGCGCCGGAGGTTCAGATCGGCATCTTTGAGGATGCGATCTACCTGACGCGCCGACAGGGCCGCGGTTGGGTCACCTACCCAATCAGCCCCGAGGATCTGGCGTCCGCGCTGAGCAAGCTCCCGACCAGCTCGGGACTGCTGCCGCCCAACACGCTGGGCGCCGGGACGGTGAACGGTCAGCGCTTTTACGTACTCTACGTTCCGCCGCGCCCGGCCGCTCTCCGTATCGCAAGCCGGAAGCAGCCACATACGATCCAGACCCCGCCGCTCATCTGGGCCGGCTGCGGCCAGGACTATCGCATCTTCGCCTTGAACAGTCTGGAGCCGCCTCAGGCTCACAGTGCGCTCTACCACGCCCCCTTCCCCAACACCTATGACCCGGGCTCAATCTGCTGGGGGACGGCGGATGGGCGGGGCGACGCTGCGCCGGAGGCGATGCTGGCCGCGCTGACGCTCTACCTGGAAGGCTCATACTTCAACAACCATATCGCGCAGAACCGCAGCCGCAGCAAACCGCGCAGCGTCATGGCGCTCTACCGCCGACTCGGCGCCGAGACACCCTACCCGCTGGACGATCTCGTCCCCGCCGGGCATGACCTGGACTGGCTGCTCTCTGGGCAGGCCTGGCGCGAGCGGGGGCTGCGATGAGCGGAGGAAATCAATGCAGACGTTGACCGTCGAACACCCGGTTCCCTTCGTCCTGCCGCCAGGCCAGCCAATCCAGGTCGCCCTGGTGGGCTGTGGCGGCACTGGCTCACATATCGCCCTTGCCCTCGCACGCCTGGCCTACCACGTGCGCAAGCAGGGCGGCCCGCCACTGGCGCTGACCTTCATCGACGGCGACCTGGTCGAGCGCCGCAACATCGGCCGGCAGCTCTTCACCGCCCGCGAGATCGGCAAGCCGAAAGCGCAGGTGCTGGCCGATCGCCTGAACGCTGCCCTCGGCCTCCGCATCACCGCCGTGCCGGCGATGGCAACCGCCGGCCTCCTTGCCGATCTCCAGCCAGGCTACCAGACCATCGGCATCCTGGTCGGCGCCGTCGATACCGCGAGCGGGCGGCGCGCGATGCACGAGGCCCTTGGCCACTCCGCGTGGCGCCTCTGGCTCGATGTCGGCAACGAGCGCGACTGGGGCAAGGTGCTGCTCGGCACCGTCACCGACGCGCGGCAGCTACGCGGCGCGCTGGCCCTCGGCGGGATCTGCACCGCCCTGCCCGCGCCAACCCTGCGTTACCCGCACCTGCTCGACGACGCGCCGCTGCAGCCGCGGGCCGACTGTGCCCACGCCGCCACAGACGGAGCCCAGAGCCTGATGGTCAACCAGGCGATGGCGGCCGTCGCCGGCCAATACCTGCACCAGCTGATCATCGCCCGCCAGATCACCACCTGCGAGACCGCGCTCGACCTGACGACGCTGACGATGCGCTCGACCCCGATCACCGCGGAGAGCATCGCCGCAGCCGGCGATCTCGCGGTCGCCGACGTGACCACCCTGCCCGAGACAACGACGAAACGCAAAGGAGAAAGATTATGACCCAGCCATCACACGACGAGACCACCGACCATCAGCTCGTGCTCTTCGATCTGTGCAACCAGGAGCCGATCAACATGACCAGCCCGGCCTTCCTGCCCCAGCTGCCCACTCCACCACCGGCCCGTGGGAAGGGCAGGAAGGCCAGCGCTCCGGCCAAGGCCTCCCAGCAGACCAGCGGCCGTTCGCCGGCCACCCTCACCACCCCCGCCCGGCTGGAGATCACCCCCCGGCCGCCGCTGCCAGAGATCCCGCCGCTGCTGCTGGCCGGGGTACGCGCGGCCCTCTTCCAGACCCTGGCCCAGGAGGCCCACGCCATCTACAAGGCCCTGCTCGCCCAGCAGCCCACCGAGCAGCACGATCAGGTGGTGCTTGCCGTCGAGCCAGCGCGTCTCGGCGCCTCCGCTCAGCTGCTCCTCGATTCGCCGGCGCTCAACGCCGCCGTGAGCCTGCTGGCGCTGGGCGCCACGCTCACGCAGCGCACGTAGCTTCGCAGTACGCTCGTAGCACACAGCAGAGGGCCAGCGCCGGAAGGTGCTGGCCCTCTTTGATTCCAACGTTTGCTCTTCAGTTTGCGATGCCATCGCCGAACACCTCATAGAGATCGTCGTGTTTGACAGATGACGTACGAAGGCAGTATATTTAGCTTGCTTACTATTAGCATGCTAATCAATGAGGTACCCGTGACGAGACAGCCACTCCGCCAGGAAACGTGTGCGCTGCTTGGTCAGATCTGCAAGCGCTATCAGACCCAGACGAATCGCATGTTGCAGGAGATCCAGCTCTACCGGGGCCAGGAGTTGATCCTCGCCCAACTCTGGGAGCACGATGGGCTCACCCCCTCTGAACTCGCCGCGCGGCTCCTGGTGCAGCCGGCAACGATCACCAATGCCCTCCAGGCGATGGAGCGGGGCGGCCTGGTCACACGGCAGCGGAGCAGTCACGACCAACGCATCGTCCAGGTCAGGCTGACCGAGGCTGGACGCGCCAGTCGAACCCCGGTGGAGGCGATCTGGCACACCATCGAGCAGTGCGCCTTCAGTGCCTTCAGCGCCGCTGAGGAGCAGGAGTTGCACCGGCTGCTCAGGAAACTCGATGCCAACCTGGCCCGACTCGACGAGCCGGGTATGTCGACGAGCGAATCAGATAGATAGCCAGCAGTGATGGAGGATGGAATGCGTGAAGTGCAGAATCATCTGGTAACGACCTCGGTGCCTGCGCGCGGCGTGGCTACGCTGGTGACTCTCCAACGCGGCGAGCATGGGCGGGGCTTCAGCGACTATACGGTCAGCCCGCAGAGTGGGCTGAATATCGACCCGTTTCTGGTGCTCAGCGACTTTGAGATGCCGCAGCCCTTCTTCCCGCCGCATCCACACGCCGGGTTCTCGGTGATGACCTACATGTTTCCCGACTCGGTCGGCGCCTTCATCAATCGCGACAGCCTGGGCGACCATAGCCGGATCGAGCCCGGCGCACTGCATTGGACACAGGCGGCGCGCGGCATCCAACATGAGGAGGTGCCCGAGACCCCCGGCGTGCGCTGCCACGGCCTGCAAATGTGGGTCAACCTGGCCGCAGCACACAAACTCGCCGATCCTGGTGCCGCCCATGTCAGCGCTGCCGCGGTGCCTGAGTTGCGCCCCTCCCCCGGCGCCGTTGTGCGGGTCGTTGCGGGAGGGGCTGACGATGTGCGCGCGGACTACGAGACACTTACGGAGTTCACCCTACTCGATGTATACCTGGATGCAGGGGCGAGCCTGACGCATCGGCTGCCGACCGACGACCACGCGTTTCTTATGGCGATCGATGGGCGCGGCGCGACCGTGAGCGAAGCCGGGCGCACGGCGATTGGTGCGCACACGGTGGCGCTGTTTGACCAGAACGGAGCGTTGCTGCGCGTGGCGGCGGATGATCAGCCCTTCCATTTCTTGCTGGCCCACGGCCGGCCGCTGGCCGAGCCGATCGCCTTCGGCGGCCCGTTCGTGATGAACACCCAAGCGCAGATCGCGGAGGCGCGCGCCCGCTACGCCCGTGGCGAGATGGGCCGGCTTGAGCCGTCGGTGGACTTTGGCCGCTAGAGACCGTGGCACAGCGCGTTGTTGAACAGAATGCCGTTTGTGCGCACTGGTGACACTCAGGCGCAGATACACCATCATCAGATGCTTTTGTTGAGCGCAAGATGCAGCATCAAGGAGCAACGAGTATGTTTACCGAGCGCGAGCGCGCCTTTGTTCAGGGCCAGCGGCTGCTGCGCCTGGCCACGGTCTCCCGCGATGGCCAACCCGATGCTGACGCAGTCGGCTTTGTCTTCGACGGCAGCCAATTCATTATCGGCGGCCATCAACTTGCCCGGTCGCGGAAATACCGCAATGTCAGGGGCGGCAACCACAAGGTCTCGATCATTCTCGACGATCTCGTCAGTGTCGATCCGTGGACCCCACGCGGGATCAAGCTGCACGGCCTCGCCATTGCCGAGTCGCGCGTTGGTCAGCTTGGCCAGGGCGACTACCTGGTGGTTCGGCCGACGGTCTCGTGGAGCTGGGGCATCGAGGAAGAAAGCTTCCGGGCGGGGAAGTTCCAGCCCCACAAGACCATCTGGACAGCGCCCGTTGAGCCCTAAGCCGGAGGTTGGGAGGAGAAGGCAGCAAGCCTAGCCCTCCTCAGTGGACTCGGTATATTGCCGCTTTTTGGTGATCAGATCATAGTTCAGGCGAAAGAGGTCAAGTGCGCCCTCCACGGCGTGCTCGCCGCGCAGCGGGTAGGTCGCCCAGCCAGTCTTCGGTAGGAAATAGTGCGGGACAGCACGTCCGCTCGCAGCCAGCTCATTCCGGACCCGCAGCGGGAATGGTAAATCGGCGTGGTCGCTGCCGTGGAGGTGCCCAACCTCACGCGGGCCAACATAGAATGCGACCGCGCTGAATCGGCCTGGCCTGGTCGTCATACCCTCCCACGTCAAGAGTTGATCGCGAATCTGTTCAAAATAGCTCGCCATGTAACCTCCAGTGGATCGTTATCGGTTCAGATGGACGCTGCTGACAGGTACACAATACACATCATGGTACCACTCCGTACCCGGCCCTAACCGCGCACAGCTACAGTCACTTCTGGGCTGGCAACTGGTCGCTCGGGTTTCGAGATAGTGGCAAGCCGGGAACACTGCTCCCAAGTAGCACATCGCTGTTTGTCGGCGTACCCAAGTGCTGTCACCAGATACAGTTGAACCCTCCCACGGCTCTGCCAAGCTACCCCTTCCCTGCCTCGAATTGCCCCAAATTTGACTCATTTTCCCCGATTGACACATGTGTGCGACAAAGGTAGCATGGTGGCATCCTTTTGGGAAGGAGGTGATGTTCCTCATCATGGATAGCGCCGGGTGTACCAGGATGCCGTGATCGGATACACTCGTGTGACCACCAGCGGCGCCTGGAGTCTGTCCAGGCGTCTTGACACTGCTGAAGTATCAGCGTAGCATGGTGGCACTGTATACACGGAGGAACTATGGCCGGGAAAGACCGGGCCGATGAGGGACGCCAGGCGGGGGTGCCCGCCCGGATCTCCGAGACAACCCACCGCGAGCTGCGCTATGTTGCCGCGGTCTGGTCGCTTGGCGCGAAGGACGGCGCGCCGACGACGATTCGGAGCCTGATCGACCTGGCCTGGGAGACGCTGAAGCAGCAGCGGCCCGATGTCGTTGAGCTGCTGAGACGCGCCGAGCCGGCCGACAACGAGTAGCTACAACACAATCGATTCTGACGCCTCCCGGCGGTGAGCGGTCGCCACTCCTTCCACCACCGGCAGGCCTGACCAGGAGACAATCTATGGGCTCGCTGACCCATCGCGGTCGGCAGGGTCTGAACGCCTGCACCCTGCAACCGTCCCGCTTCCCAGGGTGGAAGCGCCTGATCTGTACGTTACCAATCGAGGTTGCCGTTCGATCTTCCGGCCGGCGTGCTGCGCGGCGGCTTCCCAGCAGTGCCGGGGGTGCGCGATGAGGCCGGAAAACCTTCCGCGCATCGCCGCGCGCGTCACGCATGTCCCCGGTGATCTGGGGCCAGGCCTGGCCGCGCTCGCCGACGCGCTGCTGCGTACCACCGCCGATCCGGCGCTTGACGATGCCTTCCGTATCGCACATAATTTCAACATCGTCGACGCCCAGATCCAGACCCGCCGCCGCGCCCTTGAGCAGGCCGCCGGCACGTTGCGTGAGCAGCTCGCCTCGATCATGGCGCAGCTGGGGGAAGCAGCTTGATGGCCAAGCGCACTGCACTCTATATTCGCTGCTCCAGCCTTGACCAGGTCAAGCGCGGTTTCAGCATCCCTGACCAGCTGGCTCGTCTGCGGGCTGAGGCGAAAAGCGGCGGTGAGCTGGTGGTGGCAGAGTTCATCGACCAGGCCCGCTCGGGCGCCAGCGCTGCCAAGCGTGAAGAGTTTCAAAAGCTTCTCGCCGCCGCGCGCCGGCGCGAGTTCGACCGCGTGCGCGTTGAGTCTGTCGACCGTGGCCACCGCAACGATATGGAGCGCCGCCAGTTCGAGGCGGACATGACCATCCTCGAGATCGAGGTGGTCTACAGCGGTGAGCCGGAGAAGCAGGCCCCGCAGTACCGCAAGCTCCAGCGCGGTATCAAGGGCGTGCTGGCCGAGTGGGAGAGCGATGAGACCAGCCAGCGCACCTACAAGCGCCACCGCTACCGCGCCCAGCAGGGCAAGTGGCGCGGCGGGAACATTCCGTATGGTGTGCAGCCTGATGGCCAGGGCTGGTTCGAGCCTGACCCGGAGAGCTACGCGGTGCTGCTCTGGATCCTGGGCAAGCGCGGCGAGGGGATGAGCTACCATACCATCGCCCGCATGCTGAACCAGGGTATCGTGCTTGAGGAGGGTAGCGAGCCGCAGGTGCCGCCAACGCCCGGGCTGCTGATCTACCAGCGCCGGCCCTACCTGGAGCGCCAGGATCCCGAGACAGGCGAGGTCATCCACGAGCCGCGGCGCGTGCCGGCGGGCACCTGGATCGCCTTTACGGTCAATGAGATCTGCCAGAAAGCGGTCGATGGCGTCTACGCCGGAGTGCTGCGCTGGGGCGAAAACGCAAACCGGTTCCGCGAGGATGCGGACGGCAACCTCAAACGGCCGGTGCGCGTCGAGACCGGCAAGCCGCTGGTGCCGGAGTCATTGCTACGGCGCGTCCAGGGGGTGGAGCTAGCGGTGAAGGATGGCGAGGCCGACACGGTCTCACCCTTCAATTCCTACCTGCTCGCGTCGCTGCGCTGTGGCCTGTGCGGTGAGGCCGTACACGGCTACACCAGCACCAAGTACAAGGGCGAGAAGAAGTACCGCTATCGCAAGTACCGTTGCGCCGGCCGGGTGAACAAGCCCGGCTCCTGCCAGCTGCCGATGTTGAGCGCTGAGGTGCTTGAGCAGGCGGTGCTAGATGTGGTGCTGGCCGATCTCCAGGCGCGTAGCCAGGAGGCGCTGCTCGCGGAGATCAACGCGGCAGTTGAGCGGCGCCGGGCGGAGCTGGAGAAGGCTATTGAGCTGGCCGAGGAGCGGCTGGCGGAGCTGGAGCGGCGGCGGGGCGCGGCGCTCGACGCGCTCACCTTTCAGCTCAAGAACGCCTCCGAGCGGGTGCGCGCCGCGCTGGCCGAGCAGGCCGACGATGCGCTCGCCGCCTGCGACGAGGCCGAGGAGCAGATCCGCAAGCTCCAGCTGGGGATCGAGGTGCTGGATGAGAAGGCCCGGGCGATTGAGCTGACGCTGACCGACCCGTTTCTAGACCCAGCGCGCTGGAACGAACCTGAGGCCCACTTCGCGCTCAAGCGCGCCCTCAACCTGCTGGTCCACGGGATGACCGTGCGGCAGGAGGGGCCGGGCGCCTACTACGTCGAGGTTGAGGTTTATGAAATTCGTGAAAGTGGCTCGTTCG
>DAOUBZ010000611.1:0-21353 GCA_034432515.1 Chloroflexaceae bacterium
GGCGAGCCCCGCGAACGCCCCCGCCACCAGATAGGCCCGCCAGCTGCCATCGCGGAGCGCGAGTAGCGCCGCCCCCAGGGCCAGCGAGGCCAGGAACGTCGCCAGCACATCGGTGGTCGCCCACTGGGAGAAGCGCACGTGGATGGGCAGTACCGCAACCATGAGCGCTCCGGCCAGTCCGGCCCCACGGCTCCAACCACGCGCGCCCAGCGCGTAGGCGCTCAGCACCGTAAGGGCGCCGACGAGCGCCGACAGCAGCCGCGCTGCCAGAAAAAAGCCGGGCAGTGTGGTGACGGTGTGGGTTGTGACCAGCAATGCCTCGATCGGGCCGTAGATCCCCATGGCGCGCCCCCACGCATAGTGGGCCTGGATGACGGCCAGCGTCAGATAGGTGTGGAGCGAGGGTTTCCAGAAGATCTGCTGGTTCGGATCGCCGGTACGAAGCATGGTGACCACGTAGTCGATGTGCACCGGCTCATCGGGATGGTCGACGAAGGGCAGGCTCTGGCGAATCGTCCAGGCGCGCAGCAACAGGGCGCCGACGCTGAGCCCGGCCAGGGCCAGCCAGAGCAGCCACGGGCCTACGGCAAGCCGGACCCGCGCCCCGGCATCTGGGGCGATCTCGGTTGGTGCAAGGCTCAGCTTCTTCATGGCAGGCGCGGCAACGATCGGCTGGTCAGCCGGGGTATAGTACCACGCTGCCACACATGCGTGGATAACGAAACGTGATCCCCTGCCTGTTCAGCCACGCACGCGTACGGTCGACTCACGGATCACCAGTTCGGTGGCCACCCGCGGCAGATTGGGGGGCATGTCAGCCAGCAGGTTCAGCAGCCCGCGTGCGGCATAGCGACCTTGTTCGAGCATCGATTGGCGGACGGTGGTCAGGGGCGGGGTGGTATAGGCCGAGCCGAGCAGGTCATCGAAGCCGATAAGGGAAACATCCTCAGGAACACGCAGGCCCCGGCGATAGAGCCCGAGTCTGATGCCGTAGGCCATCTGGTCATTGGCGGCGAAGATCGCACTGAAATGGACCCCGCGGGCCAGGAGGGCCTCAAGGGCGAGCAGGCCACTCTGCTCGGTGAAATTGCCCTCGACGATCAGGCGCTCATCGACGGGCAGGCCGGCAGCGGTGAGGGCCCGTTCGTAGCCGCAACGACGCTCGCGGGCATCGATGTGGGCCGCAATCCCGCTCACGTGGGCGATCCGGCGATGGCCCAGGTCGATCAGGTGCTGCACGGCCTGGAAGGCGCCGGCTGCGTTCTCGACGCGGAGACAGTGGTCCTCGAGCCCCTCGATCAGCCGACCCACGGCGATCAGCGGGATCTGCTCATTGATCGCCCGCAGGTCGGCATCGGGGTGATCGCCGCCGAGCACAATCAGACCGTCTACCTGGCGGGCGAGGAGCAAGTCGAGGGCGGCCTGCTCCGCGGCGCGCTCCCAGTGCCCGCTCGCGAAGACGCACTGGTAGCTGCTGCCAGACACACCCTCCTCAATACCCTGGGCGAGCTCGCCATAGAACTGGCTTGCCATGCTCTGGGTAAGGATACCGATCACCATCGACTTACCGCGGGCAAGGGCGCGCGCGGTCAGGTTGGGTCGGAAGTTGAGGCGCTCGATCGCGGCGAGGACCGCGGCGCTCTTGGCGGGATGCACCGGACTGCTACCGGTGAGCACGCGCGACACCGTACTCGGCGAGACCTGCGCGAGCCGGGCGATGTCGCTGACGGTCGGCTGCTTTGCCATAGGAGGGGCTCGTCTTTCTATGACAACGGTTTCAAAATCGATCGAGCAAATACCCGCTCATATTCTACCACAGGCTGGCAAGTGGGCCAAGATAGTGAAATCGTTTTCATAATATCGACCACATCAGGGCTTGACAGACCAGAATTAACGCGGTATAATCTGCTTATCAAGAAATCGATTTCATAACTACCGGCTGCGAGCTCCTTGGCACAGGATGTTTTTGTACCTAGTAGAGTACTAAGTGCTCATCGGTGGGGTTTGAAATCGGTTTCACTGCGCTGGCGGGGCGGCACCAGCGCCGCGCGCTCAGGAGCAGGGCTACCCGCCGATCCCCTGCACCGCCGCGCACCAGCCGCAAAGGAGCACTATGTGCAGTACTCCACCAACCCGCTGACGGATCCCGGTCACTGGAGACAAAGCTCACGAAGCAATGGGAGGCTTGTGATGGTCAATCAGCGTTTAACCCTGTTCGGCGCGCTCCTCGCCCTGGTGATGCTCCTCGCCGCCTGTGGCGCTTCCAGCCCCACGGCTCCGGCGGCTCAGGCCCCCGGCACGGCCGCCCCTGCCGCGGCTGCACCCGTGACGCTGCGGGTACTCGTCCACCAGAACCCCCCGATGGTCGAGTTTATGGAGCAGTTTAATAAGCAGTTCCAGGACAAGTATCCCAACGTCAAAGTCGATATGACGGTCGTGAATGCGAATGAGCTCAGCACCGTCACCCAGACCCGCCTGACCGCGAACGACGTCGATGTGATCGATATCTTCGGCTTCTCCAACCAGGCGCAGCCCTATATGAAGAACGTGACCCCGCCGAACTGGCAGACACTGATCGAGGCGGGGCTGCTGATGGACCTCACTGACCAGCCGTTCGTCAAGAACTACGATCCCGCCGCGATCGCCGATGCCGGCACCTACAACGGCAAGGTCTACCAGGTGAACCTCGGTCGCGTCTCCTATAGCGGCATCTACTACAACAAGGATCTCTTCGCCGCGAACAACGTGGCTGTCCCCACCACCTGGAGCGAACTCGTCGCGGCCTGCGCGACCTTTAAGGCGGCTGGCATCGAGTGTATGACCGCCGGCGGCAAGGACGGCTGGCCGATCTTCGTCGGCGCCTATGGCCTGATCGGCGCGATGTACCCTGACCAGGCCGGGCTCGTCGAGGGCCTCTGGACCGGCAGCATGAAGTGGAACGACGCCAAGGCCCTGGACATGTGGTCGAAGATGCAGATCTACGCCCGCGACATGATGGAGCGCGGCGCGAGCGGGATCGCCGGCGACGCTGCCCCCGGCCGCTTCGCCTCGGGCGCCGTGGCGATGTTCCCCGGCGGCACCTGGTACGCCTCTGCCATCGAAGCCGCCGAGCCGGGCTTCGAGTGGGGCTACATCCCCTTCCCCGGCAGCGACAATCCTGACGAGAACAAGTATCTCTTCGGCAAGTATGACCAGGGTTGGGCGATCGCCGCCAATACGCCCAACAGGGAGGCGGCCCTCGCCTACCTGGCCGAATTCTCCGATCCCGCCAATTACCAGGCCTTCGTCAACGCCGTCGGCTTTATTCCGACCCAGCCCGGTGCTACCCTCAACACCAAGATCGGCGCCGCGGTGGCTCCGTACCTCGCGAACTTCCGTGTCGGCTACGAGCAGTACTGGGTGACCCCGAAGGGCGCCGGGGAGTATGCCAACCCCTACGCCTCCTACTTCCAGCCCTTCGGCACCTTCAACGACGTCCAGACCCTCGCCGACAAGGTTCAGTCCGACCTCCAGTCGGGGCTCGACGCGAACCAGTAGCAGGCGGGGCTGCGGCGGGGACGGGGGAGCCCGCCGCAGCCCGCTCAACCGACCGCGAGGTGAGGTATGAACAACTACCACTTTGGGCGCGGCTGGGCCAGGCTGGCTCCGTACCTGCTGTTGCTGCCCGGATTCCTCTTCTACCTGGTGATTATGCTGGGACCCGCCGTTGCTACTGGCTTCTACTCGTTCACCGACGCGAGCGGCATCCAGGGCGCGAAGGTCAACTGGATCGGGCTGGAGAACTACCGTGAGTTCCTCTTTATGGGCCAGGCGTCGCGGGACAACTACGCCGCACTCCGTCGGACGCTGATCTTCTGCTTTTTCGTAACGACGATCCAGTTTAGCCTTGGCCTGCTCCTCGCGCTGCTTGTCAACCAGCGCCTGCGGGGCGTCAACATCTATCGGACGATCTTTTTCATGCCGGTGATCCTCGGCGCGGTCATCCAGGGCCTGATCTGGTCGCTCTTCCTCTACCCGCTGGGCGGGCCGCTCGCAACCATTCTCGGCCTGTTCGGCATCCGTTCCGAGTTCCTGGGCGGTCAGCCCGTGGAGGCTATGGCCTGGGTGATCTTCGTCCAGATCTGGGCGAATCTTGGCATCACGATGATGATCTTCATCGCCGGCTTGCAGACCATCCCTGTCGACCTCTACGAGAGCGCGCGGATCGATGGCGCTACGGGCTGGCAGGCCTTCAGGAACGTCACCTGGCCCCTGCTGACGCCGAGTGTGAACACCAACCTGCTGCTGAACATCATCGGCTCGCTTCAGGCCTGGCAACTCTTTCTCGTCCTTATCGGCTATCGCAACGGCACCCAGGTGCTTGGCTACCTGATCTTTGCCCTGGGCTTCGGCCAGACCTCCGGCAGTGTCACCAGCGCGTTTCGTCAGGGCTATGCCGCCGCCGCCTCAATCGTGCTCTTCTTCCTGGTACTGGTGATCGGCCTGCCCGTGCAGTATTTCCTCCAGCAGCGAGAAAGGAGGATCCTGGGATGAGCACCCTCACGACGGGCGAGACTGCCAGCCCTTCCGCGCGGCGAGCTCCGGCCCGGCGCATCGCCTGGGGGCGTGTTGGCGCCTACGTGCTCCTCAGCCTCTTCGCCATTGTCTACATCGGGCCGCTGATGATGCTGGTCATTACGTCGCTGAAGTCGATGCCGGAGTTCATGAAGAGCGCGACGGCGCTGCCAACCAGCCTGCGCTTCGAGAACTTCGTTGAGGCCTGGGAGAAGGCCAATTTCCTGCGCTACCTGACCAATACACTGATCTATACCATCTCGGCCACCGCGATCTATGTCGTCACCGCCGTCTTCGTCGCCTTCCCGATCTCGCGTGGCTATGTCCGCGGCGCAGGCTGGCTGCTCACACTCTACATCATCGCTCTGTTCCTGCCGGTGGCGCTGATTCCGCAGTTTCAGTTGATGCTGAACCTGGGCCTCTACAACAATCCCGTCGGCTACGTGATGCTCTTCCTGGTCAACCCGATCGGCATCGTCATCCTGGTGAACTACATCAAGACCCTGCCGCTCGAACTGGACGAGGCGGCCGCCATGGACGGCTGCGGCTACTTTCGCTTCATCACCTCGATCGTCTTCCCGCTGATCCAGCCTGCCATTGCCACCATCGCGGTGCTGCACGCGATCGGCATCTGGAACGAACTGATCCTGCCCACCATCTACCTGACCAACAAGGACTATTACCCGATCACGCGCGGCATGATCGTCTTCCAGGGCGTCTACGGCAGCAACTGGCCCACCCTCGCCGCGGCCGTGCTGATCATGACCCTGCCGATGCTGGTGCTGTTCCTCGTGCTGCAACGCTATATCGTTTCCGGCCTCACGGCCGGCGCCGTGAAGGGCTAGCAGCAGCGGTTGGTGTGCACCACGTAACCAATTCCGCTGAATGGGCAGGCCGGGCCGGCGCCCGCCTGCCCCGGAGCATGCGTGATGAGTACCTTCGCACCCGGCGCTGCGATGGCGCCGGCCAGCCCCGCCGTACCCGCCGTGAGCGGGGGCTTCGTGGACCTGGACGGCGCGCGGTTCTACCGGATCGCCGGCGTGGACCGCCTCGATCCGTTCCTGATCAGCCTGGTCAGTGCCGCCGATCACTGGTTGTTCATCGCCAGCAGCGGCGGGCTCACCGCCGGTCGCGTCAGTCCCGAGACGGCCCTCTTTCCTTACGAGACGGTTGACCGGCTCTACGACTGCCACCCCTATACCGGCCCACTCACCATCCTCCATGTGACGCGCGCGGGCACGTCCCACTGCTGGGAGCCGTTTGCCCCCCGCTATGAACAGGGTGGCGCGATTGAGCGCAACCTCTACAAAGACGCCCTCAGCACGACCCTCGTCTTCGAAGAACTGAACCACAACCTCGGCCTGGCCTTCCGCGTGACCTGGCAGACCAGCCCGCGCTTCGGCTTCGTGCGCACGTGTCGCCTGGTTGAACGTGCCGGCGCGCCCGCTGCCGTGCGTGTGCTCGATGGTCTGCAGAACCTGCTGCCCTACGGTGCAACCACCGCGATCCAGAGCACCTACAGCAACCTGCTCGACGCCTACAAGCGCGCCGAGTATGACCCGAGCGGGCTCGCGATCTTCGCGCTCAGCTCGAAGCTTACCGACCTGGCTGAGGCGAGCGAGTCGTTGCGCGCCACCGTAGCCTGGCAGCACGGCCTGAACGGCGCCGTCACCCTGCTCTCGTCAGCCCAGGTGGCTGCATTTCGCCGGGGCGCAGAGCCCATCCCGGAGCGTGACGTGCGCGGGCGGCGCGGAGCCTTCCTGGTGGCCACCACGCTCGAACTGGCCCCCGGGGCCACGCACGCCTGGCGCATCGTCGCCGACGTGGCCCAGGACGCCGCCGCCGTCGCCGATCTGGCCCGCGCCCTGCGTGACGACCCAGACGGCCTGGACGCCGACCTGGTGGCCGATATTGCCCGTGGCCAGGCCGAACTGGCGGCGCTGGTAGCCGCCGCCGATGGGCTGCAGCAGAGCGCCGATACGATGGCCGGCGCCCACCACGCCGCCAACACGCTCTTCAACATCATGCGCGGCGGCGTCTTCGCCGACGGTTACCGCCTCGACAGCGCCGACCTGCGCGCATTCATCACGGTGCGCAACCCGGCGCTACTGGCAGCATATGCTTCCTTCTTCGCCGGGCTTCCGGCGCAGATCAGCGTGTGCGACCTGCGCGCGCGGGCCGCCGCCAGCGGTGTGGCGGACCTTGAGCGGCTCTGCACCGAGTACCTGCCGTTGACCTTCAGCCGCCGTCACGGCGATCCGAGCCGCCCCTGGAACCGCTTCACCATCAACGTGCGTGGGGCGGATGGCCGCCGCCGGCTCGACTACCAGGGCAACTGGCGCGACCTCTTCCAGAACTGGGAGCCCCTGGCTCACGCCTTCCCCGCCTATCTTGAGGGGATGGTCGCCATCTTCCTCAACGCCACCACCGCCGACGGTTACAACCCGTACCGTCTCTCGCGCGCCGGCGTGGAGTGGGAGGTGCCGGAGCCTGGCAATCCGTGGGCGAACATCGGCTACTGGAGCGACCACCAGATCATCTACCTGCTCAAGCTCATGGAGGCCATGGAGCGTTTCGAGCCGGGCCGCCTCGCCGCCCTGCTCAACCGCCGCTGCTTCAGCCATGTCGATGTGCCCTACCGCATCAAGCCCTACGCTGCGCTGCTCAGCGACCCCGCCGCAACGATCGTCTTCGACTGGGAGCACGAGCGCCGCATCGCCGCGCGAGTGGCCGCAGGAGGCGCCGATGGCAAGCTGCTCACCGGCCCTGACGGGCAGGTGCTCCATGTCAGCCTGGGCGAGAAGCTGCTGCTGCTGCTGCTGGCCAAGCTGGTGAACTTCGTGCCGGAGGGTGGCATCTGGATGAATACCCAGCGCCCGGAGTGGAATGACGCGAACAACGCCCTGGTCGGTAAGGGCCTCTCGGTGGTGACCCTGGCCTACCTCCGGCGCTATCTGGTCTTCTGCCGCGCGCTGCTGGCGAGCGGCCCCGCCGACCTGGTGGTCGGCAGCGAGCTGCGCACCCTTTTCGACAGCGTCTTTGGCGCCCTGGAAGCGGCCCGCCCGACTCTGGCCGCCAGCTTCGATGACGGCGACCGCCGCGCCCTGATGGACGCCCTGGGGGCGGCAGGCGAGCACTACCGCGACGCGCTCTACACCACCGGCCTGTGCGGCGCGTGGCGTCTGCTGCCACGCGCGACGGTCCTCGCCGCCCTTGACCTTGCCCTCGCCTTCGTGGAGCACAGCCTGCGGGCCAATCGGCGCGACGACGGACTCTACCACAGCTACAACCTGCTGCGCCTCGCCCCCGGGCGCGCCGCCATCGGTCGCCTCGCCGAGATGCTGGAGGGCCAGGTGGCGATCCTTTCCTCGGGCCTCCTGAGCGCCGAGGAGAGCCTGGCCCTGCTACGTGCCTTGCGCGCCAGTGCGCTCTACCGGCCCGATCAGCACAGCTACATGCTCTACCCGAACCGCGACCTGCCCGGCTTCCGCCAGAGGAATCGCCTGGCGGCGGAGCGCGTGCGCGGTCTGGATCTGGTGGCAGCGCTCGAGGCCACCGGCGATCGGCGGCTGCTCGTCCGCGACGCAGACGGCGACTACCACTTCGGCGGTGACCTGCACAACCTGCG
This sequence comes from Chloroflexaceae bacterium, assembly GCA_034432515.1. Classification (GTDB taxonomy): domain Bacteria; phylum Chloroflexota; class Chloroflexia; order Chloroflexales; family Chloroflexaceae; genus JACAEO01. Next base: position 8,183 of record DAOUBZ010000611.1, read on the forward strand.
TGACGTGCGCGCCGTCCTCGCTGAACTGGGGCGCGAGCCGCGTTTCGCCGCGCTCACCGAAGCCGCTGGCCCGCAGATCGAGGCGCTCTTCGAGGAAGTTTTCCGTCACAGCGAGTTCACCGGCCGCTCGGGCAGCTTCTTCGCCTACGAGGGCCTGGGCAGCATCTACTGGCACATGGTGGCCAAGCTGCTGCTCGCCGTGCAGGAGGTCTACCACCAGGCGCTGGAGGGCGCTAGCGCGCCTGCAGTGGTGGACGGCCTGGCCGAGGTCTACCGCGCCATCCGGGCCGGCCTCGGCTTCCAGAAGACACCCGCCGCCTATGGAGCCTTTCCCACTGACCCGTATTCGCACACCCCGCTCGGGCGGGGCGCGCAACAGCCCGGTATGACCGGCCAGGTCAAAGAGGAGATCCTGACCCGTATGGGCGAACTGGGTGTCACCATTCGCGATGGACAGGTCAGCTTCCGCCCGCGCCTGCTCGATGCGAGCGAGTGGAGCACCGCAGCGAGCACCTTTGACTACTACGACGTAGCCGGGGTGCAGCGGAGCCTGGCGCTGCCGCCCAATGCGCTCGCCTTCACATACTGCCAGACGCCGGTGGTCTACGTACGCGCCACCGTACCCGCGATCACGCTGCAGTACGCCGATGGCACAACGCGGACCAGTGCCGGCGACAGCCTCGATCACGCCACGAGCCAACACCTGCTCGCGCGCGACGGAACGATCAGCGCGATCACCGTCGCGGTGGGGGAATGCGGGCATTAGTGTTGCACGAAAGCACAAGACGTGGGACGAGCCTCCACTGACTGGCCCTGGTTGCAGTGGCGTGGTATCATAGCGCGCACCACTGGCCAGTGCGGCCAGGAGACAGGAGCCGTGTATGGGGTCTCAACGTATCTCGCGGCGTGTGCGTGCGGTGCCGCCCTCCGGTATTCGCCGCTTCTTCGACATCGCGGCCACGATGCCCGATGTGATCTCACTGGGCGTCGGCGAACCTGATTTCATGACGCCGGCCGATATCCGCGCAGCGGGCCAGCACTCGATCGATCAGACCACGGCCTACACCTCGAATTCGGGCCTGCTCGAACTGCGCGTGGCGCTCGCCGCCCATCTGAACCGGCTCTATGGTGCTGACTACAACCCCGAGAGCGAGGTGCTGATGACCGTCGGCGTCAGCGAGGCGCTGCTGGCCGCCACCCTCGCCACGCTCGACCCGGGCGACGAGGTGCTCATCCCGGAGCCATGCTTCGTGGCCTACCCGGCCTGCGTGATGTTCGCCGATGCGAAGCCGGTCTATGTGCCAACCCGCGTCGAAGACGGCTTCCAGGTCAGCGGGGCTGCACTGGAGGCGGCGATCACCCCGCGAACCAGGGCGATCCTGATCGGGTACCCCAACAACCCGACCGGCGCCGTCCTCTCCCGTGAGCGTATGCTCGACGTGGCCGCGGTGGCGGCACGGCACGACCTGCTCGTCATCTCCGATGAGATCTACGACCGCCTGGTCTACGGTGTGAGTCACACCTGCTTTGCCGCACTCCCCGGCATGCACGAGCGGACCATCCTGCTCGGTGGCTTCTCCAAGGCCTATGCGATGACCGGCTGGCGTCTCGGCTGGCTGGCCGCTCCGCCAGAGATCACCGCCGCCGCGCGCAAGGTCCACCAGTACGCGATCATGTCCGCGCCGACGATGAGCCAGTACGCCGGGCTGGCCGCACTGCGCTTCGGTGAGGAGAGTGTGCAGGCCATGCGCGCCGAGTACGACCAGCGCCGCCAGCTGATCGTGAATGGCTTCAATCGCCTCGGCCTGCCGACCTTCGAGCCTCAGGGCGCGTTCTATGCCTTTCCCTATGTTGGCCACCTCGGGCTCAGCAGCGAGCTGTTCTGCGAGCGGCTACTGACCGAGGCGCAGGTGGCCGTCGTCCCCGGCGACGCCTTTGGCCCCAGCGGAGCAGGCTATGTGCGCGCCTGCTATGCCACCGCCATGGACAAGATCGAGCAGGCGCTCGAACGGATCGAGCGCTTTGTGCGCCGCATTGCCTGAGCCGCGATCGCGGCGGACACCTGCGGAACAGACGGGTTTCACCACGTCGTGACGTTCAACCGCACCATCGTAGCCGAATCACGTTGAAGGAGGAACCAGACGATGCCCGCAGAACTCACCCAGCAACACAGCACGCCTGGTAGCGAGCAGGAGCCCGTCGTCGTCAGCGGCGAGCTCCGCTGCGCGCTCACCGGAGTCGCAGTGCGCCCCGACGAGGCCTACTGGGCGCCGCCGCTGATCACCACCGGACAACTGGTCGCCACGGTCTACAAGACGCTAACGACCGCCCCGGGCGCGCTGGGCCAGGTGCTGTTCGGCGAGTTGCCCAATGTGCCCTACGCGCCCACGGCCCGCGAGCAACTGGCGGCCCGTCGCAGCGCCGAGCAACTCAAACTGCTCGCGCTGCTCATGCTCGTCGCCGCGCTGCTGGTGCTACCAGTGATCATGATCGTGACCTGAGGCCGCCGCACAACCCCTACCCGCGCCCCCGCCAGGGCTGGCGGGGGCGCTGTGCTATCTCCATTACGAACAGATGTTTGACAAACGACTCGCACTGTGTTACACTTTTTCGTGTTGACTGTGAGGAGCACAGCCTATGGCCGAAACCTTCTTTGGCAGCTGGTCGCCGGCGATGGCCTACATCCTTGGCTACTGGTTCGCCGATGGCAACATCTACAGCCAGCCGGCCTGCGGCGGCTACACGGTTTCGATTGGCAGCAAGGATCGGGCGCATCTCGAGCTGCTGCGCAGCACGATCGGGCTCGGCACACTCACGCCGATCACCGGCTCGGCGGTGTACAAGCTGGTGATCTGTCGCAAGAGCCTTTACGAGGACCTGCAGCGCCTCGGCGGCAGCGAGCGCAAGTTCCTCACGCTCACCTGGCCCGGCGTGCCTGAGCCAATGCTGCCCTATTTTGTGCGTGGGTACGTGGATGGGGATGGGTGTCTAAGCTGGAATCGGCCAAACAACTCGAAGTTTCCCCTGCTTGATGCGTGTGGTACCCAGAACTTCTTGACCGGCATGGCTGGCGCAATTCAGCTGGCGCCCGGAATTGCCGCACCTGTTTGTCACAAGAGCACCAGGGGTCAGGTGCACAGGGTTGCCTGGTACGGGATTGCCGCCAAATGTCTCGCTATCTGGCTCTATCAACAACATCCTGGTCTAGCACTCGAACGCAAGGCGCTAATTGCGCCCGAGTTTGCCGCCTGGCAGCCACAGGTGTTTCGAGCAAAGCGTGTAACACCCAGGATGTGGGAACTGTTCGGTGGGTACCTGCCTTGAGCAACTGTCACGATACTATTCCTGCTTCCGGAATCAAAAGAGCCCACATAGTTTGTGAGCTCTTCTGCCGCCATTTGGCGGGCCCGACGGGATTCGAACCCGCGACCTCCACCTTGACAGGGTGGCATCCTAACCGCTAGACTACGGGCCCTTACGATGCTTGGTGACCCCAGCGGGATTCGAACCCGCGATCTCCACCTTGAGAGGGTGGCGTCCTAGGCCGCTAGACGATGGGGCCACGACCTCACAACACGTGGGAGTATAGCACACCTGGCCGGAGAATGCAAACTCGGCGCGCGCGCGCGGGCAAGTTGCCGCGCCTAACATGCTCGTGCTATACTGGCGCGACGGTTGAGTCATGGCAGAGGAGCCGGTTATGAGCCGGATCGCGCAGGATGTCGAGCGCCTGGTGCCCCGGGCAAATGAGTGGCCGCTGATCCGCGGTGTACTGGTCGGCATCGTGATCGGCGCGGCCGCTGCCGGCCTGGTCATCCTCGGGCAGACGCTCGCCGAACGCCGCCTGACTCGCCAGCAGGGCCCGACGCCTCCACCGCCTGCCGCCCCCGGGCAGGATGGGGCGACAGGCTCGCCACTATAAATAAAGGAGTGCCTGAATGTTTTATTTTGATCCAACCTATTTTATCTTTGCGCTCCCGGCGATGCTCTTCGCCATGTGGGCACAGTTTCGCGTCCAGTCGGCCTTTCGTAAGTGGTCGCAGGTGCCCAGCGCCAAGCAACTGAACGGGCTCGACGTGGCGCGAACGCTGATGCAGAACGAGGGCCTGGCCCACGTGCAGGTCGAACGGATCGGCGGCATGCTCACCGACCACTACGATCCGCGCGGCAAAGTGATGCGCCTCTCGGACGGCTCGTTGCAGCCTTCCGTTGCCGCCATGGCGATTGTGGCCCATGAGCTTGGCCACGCCGCCCAGGATAAGGAAGGCTACTTCTGGTTGCGGGCCCGGGCCGGCATTGTTGGCATTGCCAACATCGGTTCGAACCTCGGCACCCTGCTCTTTTTCGTTGGGCTGATGCTGGGGGCACTCGCTGGGAGCGACTTCGGTTACAACCTCGCCGTGCTTGGCGTGATCCTCTTCAGCGCGGCGGTCGCCTTCACCCTGGTCACGCTGCCGGTGGAGTTCAACGCCAGCGCCCGGGCCCGCGACATGCTCAAGCGCAACGGTCTGGTTACCGTGGAGGAGTCGAGCGGCGTCAATGCGGTGCTGGGCGCCGCGGCGCTCACCTACGTTGCCGCCGCGGCCCAATCAGTTGCACAACTGCTCTACTTTGTGACCTTGCTCGGAAGACGGAGGGATTAACGACCATGGATGACGATCTGCGTCGTCGGCTGGTGCACGGGGTGATCAATCTCGTCCTGGGGCTCGCCGCCGCCTGGCTTGCCACGTATCTGACCAACAAGATCCTCGGACGCCTTGAGGATCAGAAACGCATGGAAGCCTGACGTATCCACCTGCTGAGGCGAGGACGCGAAGACGCGAAGACGCGATGCTATCGCACCCTGATGTCCTCGCGTCTTCGCCTCACCCCGCAACGGCGTCAGGCCGACGCATGCGCCATTGGCTCGCACCGTATCCCGGAGCGGGCCAATGGTGCATGCGTTGGCCCTACGAGGCCGCGTCGCGCCCGCGTCATGCGCCACCCCGTCACCGCCTCCTCGTATCCTCGCACTTTCGCCTCACCCAGGACTAGCCACCGATAGTGCGGGCCAGGCCCAGTTCCATCAGTCCCTCCTCAAATAATTCGGCCATCGTCACTGCCTCGATCTGCAGTACGACCCGCGCGTTGTGTGGCGCGCGTGAACTGGCGGCGCGAAGCGCATCGGCAACGTCAAAGTCGGGCGAGGTAGCGTGCGATGCCAGGTGCTCAACGCCGCTGGCCCCCAGGGCCAGGGCGGCCTGGTGTTGCTCGCTGAACGCCACGATCGTTTGCCCACGGGTCAGTTCACCCTCGGTGACGACGCGTACGGTCGCTGGCAGCGCCACACCAAGTTCGGGGTGGAGCGCGTAGATCGCGGCAACAGGGTCAGGGAGAGCAATCGGGCCTGGACGTTTACTGATCGCGTGGGCGTACCTGGTAAGCACCTGAGCCAGCATCCTGCCAGGGGCACCGCACTCCTGTTCCAGGCGATGAGCGACCATCGGGTCAAGCTGCAGAGCCTGGAACGCGTCACGGGTGACCAGTTCGACCTGCAGCTGGCTGTCGAGGACGATCGCCAGGGCGTGGGGATCGGCGAAGGCGTTGAACTCGGCGGCGGGGGTGATCGTGCCGGCGCCATGGGCGCCTGCCAGGGCGACCAGGCGCACCCCGGCCATATCCTCGGGATAGGCTTGCACCGCCCGGGCGATGTTGGTGAGCGGCCCGATAGCGATCAGGGTGAGCCCGGGGTGCGCCCGCGCTGCCGCAGCGATCGCGCCGGGCGCACCCTGGGGCAGGCTATCGAGCACTTGCGGCAGTTGCACGCCCCAGAGACCATCGGGGCCGTGGGCCAGTGCTCCGGCCCCGGTGCGCGGATAGACCAGCGGCGCCGAGGCGCCCATGGTGACTGGCACCTCGCACTGCATGGTTGCCAGCAAGGTCAGCAGGTTCGCCGTTGTATTCTGTACACTGCTGTTGCCAAAGACCGTGCTCATCCCGATGACCCGGGCCTCGGGCCGACGGAGGAGCCAGGCAATGGCCAGCGTGTCATCACAGCCAGCATCGGTGTCGATAAACACGGGCATTGGGGACTGTGCGCCGCGTAGGTGCTTGCTCATTGTCGGCACTCCTCGTGGTCAACACCGGCATGTTCATTCCGCCTGCGCAGGGTCGTTTGCGCTGGCACGCTAGTCGTTGTTGCAAGTGCCGGAGCACTGCCCGGCGTATCACGCATCACTGATGTTGGGGGATCGCACCCAATGAGCATAACGCGCCGTGGTATGAGTCCGCTGACATGAAGCGGCCCGCCAGCTAACGGTGTTGTCATCCGCCGACGGCCCTGGCGGCGCCCGCCTCAAGCATGGCGCGCGTGTGCCGCGCATAGGCTGGTGGCAGTTCACGCAGCATATCGGCGAGGGCCGCGAGGTCGGCCAGATCGGCCACGCCGAACCAGGGTGGCAGCACGGCCACGGTGTGCTCGCGGCTGCGGGCCGCGCTGAGCAGTGCGGCGGGGGGCACGTCACGGGCCGGCATGGCCCGCAGCAGCACCGGATCGGCGGTGGCCAGGCCCAGCAGGTACCAGCCGGTCCGGTCAGCAGGGCCAACCACGACGGCAGCGCCAGCGGCGAGATGGGTGAGCGCGTCGCGCAGGCGCCAGGGTGGCAGGTGCGGCAGATCGCCGCCAATGATCAGCACGGGGCTGGCCTCACCCAGTGCTTCGGCCAGGAGCGCGGCAAGCGGCTCCGCGCCGAAGCCGGCCATCGGCCGCAGCGCAACGCTCTGACCCAGTTCCGGCGGCGTCGCCGCAGCATAACCAACGCTGAGCCTGATCCCGGGGATAGCCTGCGCCAGATCAACCAGGTCGCGGAGGAAGCTGGTCAGCAACGGCACGGCGGTCGGCCCGAGGGGTCGCAGCAGGTCGCTGCGCGCAAATGAGTCAGCCAGGATGATCAAGCTTGCAGCCATCGAAATGCTCCCAGCACGTCGCCACCCCAGGCGCGGCGGTCGGCGCAATCCAGGCGAACACGGCAGGTGTTACTGCATTATAGTGTGCGCCCCCATGCTCGGGCAGCGGGCCGGATGAGTCAATTGTCACAAGCGCTAGCCTTCCGTTTACCGCAATGCGTCATGATCGAGGGCGCCTGTGGGCGTAGCTTGAAGAAAAGAGATCGTCACCAGCGGTTGCATGGCTTTTACCTCGTGCCGGGAGGCGCAAACTTATACTGACCCTGTCGTAGGGAGTGCTTTGAGATCAGCAGAGGAGGCATCCTCATGGATGTGCGCCGGGACAGTGAAAGCGCCACGAGCGTTGCCGAGCCAATCCCGCAGGTGACGATTGACGGCAACGAGGCTGTGGCGAATGTGGCATATCTGTTGAGCGAGGTGGTGGCGATCTACCCCATCACCCCCTCGACACCGATGGGCGAGTCGGCTGACGCCTTCGCGGCGGCGGGCAAGCCCAACCTCTGGGGTACCGTCCCGACCGTCTACGAGATGCAGTCCGAGGGCGGTGCGGCTGGCGCGCTGCACGGGGCGATGCAGACCGGCGCGCTGACGACCACATTCACCGCCTCGCAGGGTCTGCTGCTCATGATCCCCAACATGTACAAGATCGCTGGTGAATTGACGCCGACGGTTTTTCACGTGGCGGCCCGTTCACTGGCTGCCCAGGGGCTCTCGATCTTCGGCGACCACTCCGACGTGATGTCGGTCCGCTCGACGGGCTGGGCGCTGCTCTCCTCAGGCTCGGTGCAGGAGGCCCAGGACCTGGCGCTGATCGCCCACGCCGCTACACTCAAGGCTCGCGTCCCCTTCTTGCATTTCTTCGATGGCTATCGCACCTCGCACGAGGTGAACAAGATCACACCGCTCGATAACGGCACCATCCGGGCGATGATCGATGACGAACTGGTGCGCGCCCACCGTGCACGCGCCCTCTCGCCCGAGCACCCGGTGATCCGCGGCACGGCGCAGAACCCCGATGTCTACTTCCAGGCGCGTGAGAGTGTCAACCCCTTCTATGCCGCCTGTCCTGAGATTGTCCAGCAGACGATGGATCAGTTCTTCGCGCTGACCGGCCGGCGCTACCGGCTCTTCGACTACGCCGGTGCCCCTGATGCCGAGCGGGTGATCGTGCTTATGGGCTCCGGCGGGGAGGCAGCCGAAGAGGTGGCACGTTTCCTCGCCGAGCGTGGCGAGAAGGTCGGCGTGCTACGCGTGCGCCTCTACCGACCGTTCGCCGCCGAGCGACTGGTGGCCGCCCTGCCCGCGACGACGCGCGCCATCGCCGTGCTCGACCGCACCAAGGAGCCCGGCAGCGCCGGGGAGCCGCTGTTCCTCGACGTGGTCGCGGCGGTCTACGACCACGGCGGTAGCCGCTTCCTCGACGCGCGCAGCAGTGGCGCCGCGGAACAGCGCGCGCTCCCGACGATCATCGGTGGGCGCTATGGCCTCTCCTCAAAGGAGTTCACGCCCGGCATGGTCAAGGCCGTCTTCGATGAACTGGCCCGGCCGCAGCCGCGCTCCCGCTTCACCGTCGGGATCACCGACGACCTGAGCGGCACGAGCCTGAGCTACGACAATAGCTTCAACGTTGAGCCTGAGAGCACGGTGAGCTGTGTCTTCTGGGGCCTTGGCGCCGACGGTACGGTGGGCGCCAATAAGAACAGTATCAAGATCATCGGTGAGGAGACACCCTACGACGCCCAGGGCTACTTCGTCTATGACTCGAAGAAGTCCGGCTCGGTGACAATCTCGCACCTGCGCTTCGGCCCCGAGCCGATCCGCGCGCCGTATCTGATCAGCGACGGCCAGGCCCACTTCGTAGCCTGCCATCAGTTCAGTTTCCTCGAGCGCTTCGACGTGCTGCGCTATGCGCGGCCCGGTGGCGTCTTCCTGCTCAACAGCCCCTATGGCCCTGACGAGGTCTGGGACAAACTACCGGCCGAGGTGCGTGCGACCATCCGCGCGAAGGGCCTGCACTTCTGGGTCATTGATGCCACCTCGGTGGCCATAGCGACCGGTATGCGCGGGCGCATCAATACAGTGATGCAGACCTGCTTCTTCGCGATCAGTGGCATCCTGCCGCGCGAGGAGGCGATTGCCGAGATCAAGCGCAGCATCAAGAAGACCTATGGCCGCCGCGGCGATGCTGTGGTCAAGCAGAACTACATGGCGGTGGATCAGACGCTTGACAAGCTCTATGAGGTGACGATCCCCGCCAGTGATCCGGTGCAGAACGGACTGCACATGCGGCCCCCGGTCTCGCCCGAGGCGCCGCCCTTCGTGCGCGAGGTGCTGGGCACCATGATCGGGATGCGTGGCGACGAACTCCCGGTGAGCAAGCTGCCCTTCGACGGCACTTACCCCACCGGCACCGCTCGCTGGGAGAAGCGCAATATCGCGGTCGAGATCCCGGTCTGGGAGCCGGACATCTGTATCCAGTGCAACAAGTGCGCCTTTGTCTGCCCCCATGCCGTCATCCGCCCGAAGGTCTACCCGCCCGAGGCGCTTGTGGGCGCGCCCGCCAGTTTCAAGAGCACCGAGGCGCGCTACAAGGAATTGCCCGACCACAAGTTCAGTCTGCAGGTAGCGCCCGAGGACTGCACTGGCTGCGGGCTGTGCGTCGAGGCCTGCCCGGTCAAGGACAAGCGCCAGACCGGCCGCAAGGCGATCAATATGGCGCCCCAGGCGCCGCTGCGTGAGGCTGAGGCCGCCAACTGGGACTTCTTCCTGGGGTTGCCCGAGGTCGACCGCACCAGCATTCACCTCGGCAGCATCAAGAACTCGCAACTGCTGCTCCCGCTCTTCGAGTTCTCCGGCGCATGCGCGGGCTGCGGCGAGACGCCGTATGTCAAGCTGGTCAGCCAGCTCTTTGGCGACCGGTCAGTGATCGCCAATGCCACTGGCTGCTCGTCGATCTACGGTGGCAACCTGCCCACCACCCCCTGGACGGTGAACAAAGAGGGTCGTGGTCCGGCCTGGGCCAACTCGCTCTTTGAGGACAACGCCGAGTTTGGCCTGGGGATGCGCTTGACGATCGACAAGCAGATCGAATATGCCCGTGAGTTGCTGCCCAGGCTGGCGAACTACGTCAGCCCCGACCTGGTGGATGACATCCTCAACGCTGACCAGCACGACGACGCGGGGATCCACGCCCAGCGCGAGCGGGTCGCCCTGCTCAAGCAGCGCATCGACGCCGTGCTGGCCGGCGATGCCGGCCCTGACACCCCGCTGCTGCGCGACCTGGCCTCGCTGGCCGACGTGCTGGTGCGGCGCGCGGTCTGGATCATCGGCGGTGATGGCTGGGCCTACGACATCGGCTACGGCGGATTAGACCACGTGCTCGCCTCGGGTCGCAATGTCAACGTCCTGGTGCTGGACACCGAGGTCTACTCCAACACGGGCGGGCAGGCAAGCAAGTCGACGCCGCTTGGCGCGGTGGCCAAGTTCGCTGCACGCGGCAAGGCCACGCCGAAGAAGGACCTGGGCCTGATCGCCATGGCCTATGGCAACGTCTATGTCGCGCGGATCGCGATGGGCTACGACGACGTGCAGACCCTGCGCGCGCTGCAGGAGGCCGAGGCCTACGAGGGACCATCGCTGGTCATCGCCTACAGCCACTGCATTGCGCACGGCATTGATATGCGCCGCGGCCTCGACCAGCAGAAACTGGCCGTACAGTCGGGGATGTGGACGCTCTACCGCTTCAACCCGAGCCTGGCCCAGGCCGGGAAGAACCCGCTGACCATCGACTCCAAGGCGCCGTCGGTCTCGATCGAGCAGTACATCGCTGGCGAGGGTCGCTTCCAGATCCTCCAGCGCAGCGACCCGCATCGCGCCGAGGAACTGATTGCCGAGGCCAGACGGACGAACGCCGAGCACTACCACCGGCTCGAGCAGATGGTGGAGAAGGGCGAGTAGTGAGCCGACGAGTGCCAGGGCGATGTGGTATGCCACGTCGCCCTGGCGACCGCGATTGAGGAGCAATCTCGATGGTTGACCTGAGCACCAACTACCTCGGCTTGCAGCTGAAAACGCCGATCGTTGTCGCGGCCTCGCCACTCTCGCAACGGGTAGCGACCGTACAACGCCTGGAGGAGGCCGGCGCCTCGGCAGTGGTGATGTACTCGCTCTTCGAGGAGCAGATTATCCACGCCAGTCTTGAGATCGACTACTTGCTGAGCCACGGCGCCGAGAGCTTCGCCGAGTCGCTCACCTACTTGCCTGACACCGGGCGCTACAGCGTTGGCGCCGAGAGCTACCTGGAGCACGTGGCCCAACTCAAGCGCGCGGTGAGCATCCCGGTCATCGGCAGCCTGAACGGCGTCTCACCGGGTGGCTGGGTCCACTACGCCAAGCTGATCGAGGAGGCCGGCGCCGATGCGCTCGAGCTCAACATCTACTACATCCCGACCGACGTCAGCCTGACCAGCAGCGAACTAGAGCAGACCTACATCGATCTGGTGCGCGCGGTGCGCGCCGAGCTGAATATCCCGCTGTCGGTCAAGATCAGCCCCTACTTCACGGCCCTGCCCAACTTTGCCGTGCGGTTGGCCGAGGCCGGGGCCAACGGCCTGGTGTTCTTCAACCGGTTCTATCAGCCCGACTTCGACCTGGAGCAACTGGTCGTGGTGCCCAATCTGCGGCTTAGCACCTCCGAGGACCTGCGGCTCCCGCTGCGTGAGGTGGCGATTCTCTACGGTCACGTGGACGCCGACTTCGCGATCACGGGGGGCATTCATACCGCGCTGGACATGCTCAAGGCCATGATGGCCGGGGCCAAGGTGGGCATGCTGGCCTCGGCGCTGCTCAGGAGCAACTACCAGGAACACGTGCGCAGCATGATCGTCGACCTGGTGGCCTGGATGGAGGAGCACGAGTACGAGTCGATCAGCATGATGCAGGGCAGCATGAGCCGCAAGGCCGTGGCTGAGCCGGCGGCCTTCGAGCGCGCAAACTATATGAAGGTACTCGGCTCGTTCCGCTTCAGCGAAGGCTCGTCGGCCCACTCGACGCTCACCAAGGGTATGCTCTACCCCTTCCTGGGAACGTCCGTCGACGACTGAGTCGGACTGTGGAGGATGATGCAGGCCGGTCATCGGGGCAGCGAAGTTGCCCTGATGACCGGCCTGCCATTGTCTGTTGCGTGCTGCCGCAGGTGCGCCGACTGCGCTGAGCCTACCGTCCGTTCCAGCGCGGCGGACGCTTCTCGAGGAAGGCGCAGATGCCCTCCTGGGCGTCGGCGAAAGTCGCGTTGAAGGACATCACCTCTTTGGCGTAGGCGTACGCCTGGTGCTGCGGCATATTGATCTGGCGGTAGAAGGCCTGCTTGCCCAGGCCCACGACGGCGCCGCTGGCCGCGGCGATCTGCTCGGCGAGGGCGCGCGTAGCCGCAGCGAGCTCGTCTGCCGGCACGACCCGGTTGACCAGCCCGAAACTGCGCGCCTCAGCCGCCGAGATAGGCTCACCGGTGAGCAGCATCTCCATGGCCTGCTTGGCCGGCACGGCGCGGCTCAGCGCCACCATGGGCGTGGAGCAGAACAGGCCGATCTTTACCCCGGGGGTGGCGAAGCGCGCATCCTCGGCGGCAACTACCAGGTCGCAGGTGGCGGCCAGCTGGCAGCCCGCGGCGGTGGCGATCCCGTGTACCTGAGCGATCACCGGCTGCGGGATGGCCTGAATGGTCTCCATCAGCACCGTGCAGACATCGAAGAGGTGGCGGTAGAACTCAGGGCTGCGTCCGGTCATCTCGCTCAGATCGTGGCCAGCGCAGAAAGCCGGTCCCGCGCCGCGCAGCACCACCACGCCCAGGTCACCACGGCGACCGAGGGTGCGGAAGGCGTCGACCAGTTCTTCCATATGCTCCAGCGAGAGCGCGTTGCGCCTGGTGGGTCGGTTCATGGTCACGAAGGCCAGCCGGTCTTCGACATCCAGCAACAGGTGCTGATAGGACGGGATCACGGTCGTCATCGACGCTCCTCCTTCGCTCCAGGCGGTAGTCTGCCTGGATGGTACAATCAGCCGGGGAGAATAGCAAGTGGAGCAGGCGCCTGCACGATGCGGATTCTCTGGCTCGACCCATTCCACGGTGGATCGCACGCGGCGGTCGCGGCGGGCTATGCTGCCCGCGCGGCGCACCAGGTCACGCTCCTGACCCTGCCGACCGCGGGCGGCTGGCGCTGGCGCATGC
>DAOUBZ010000612.1:0-8259 GCA_034432515.1 Chloroflexaceae bacterium
CCCGGTCCATCACCCGCAGCGCATCGGCCCGGTCGGCGCCCGAGGTCATCAGGAGCATGAAGAGCGAGTCGTAGTACGGCGGGATGTCCTCGCCCTCCTCAGCGCCGAGCAGGACGCGCACGTTGGGGCCGAGGGGGGTGCGCAGACGGGTAATCTTGCCGAAGGACGGGCCGAAGGTCTTGGGATCCTCGGCGTTCAGGCGCACTTCAAGGGCGCAGCGGTTGGGGACAACATCGAGTTGCTTGATCGGCAGGGGCTTGCCCTCGGCGACATCAAGCATAATGCTGTGGACGACGTGCCGGTAATCGTCGGCCACCACCTGCACCTCGATGTGCCGGCCATGCTCGATATACTTCTCAGCAAGAACAATATCATTACCAAAGGATTTCTTGGCCTCGGAACGAGCCTGGGCCAGCGCGACGGGGATCTGTTCAGGCGCGTCGACCCTGACCATACCCTTGCCGCCGCCGCCGGAGGCCGCCTTGATCATGATCGGAAAGACGATGTCCTGGTCACGCATCCAGTCGCTCATCTGCTCGGCACTGGTGACGTTCTCGATGCCGGGGATGGTCGGCACATTCGAGCACCGGGCAATCTCCTTGGCCTGGATCTTATCGCCCATCATGCGGATGACCTCCGGCCCGGGGCCAATCCAGATCAAGCCGGCATCAATGACTTGTTGGGCAAAGTCGGCATTCTCCGCCAGAAACCCCAACCGGGATGGATGGCGTTCGAGCCGCTGGCCAGCGCGGCCTCGATGCTCCGCTCCCCGTTCAGGTACGAATTGATGGGCGGCGCATCGCCAATATGAATGGCAAGGAGTGGTATCCTTGGTTCGCCATGGGAACCTTTGCCAGCGCAGCCGGCGATCATCTGGCTGCCAGACTGCTGCGCTCGTCCACGAAGGAGGGCCGGCGTATGTCCGATGCAACCGCCCGTTACCGCGCCAACTGGCAGGATGAGATCGAGAGTGCCGCGCTCTACGCCACGCTGGCGGAGATCGAGCGCAGCCCGCAGCTCGCCGAAGTCTACCGGCGCCTCGCCGCCGTTGAGGCGGAACACGCCCGCTTCTGGGCGCAGCAACTCACGGCCGCCGGCGCGCCCGTTCCGCCGCAGCGCCTCGGCTGGCGCACGCGCACCTTGATCTGGCTCGCCCGGCGTTTCGGGCCGGCCTTCGTGCTACCGACGATCGGCGGCCTGGAGCGGAGAGACAGCCGCGATTACACGGCCCAGCCCGAGTCGCGCGCGACCGCGCTGCCCGCCCAGGAGCGCTCGCACGCCCGCGTGCTCCAGACGATCCTTGCCAGGACGCCCCAGGGCCTGGAGGGCCCGGCCCTGGCCCAGCTCGAGGGCCGCCATCGGGCCAGCAGCGGCAACGCGCTGCGCGCAGCTGTGCTCGGCGCCAGCGACGGCCTGCTCTCGAACTTCAGCCTGGTGATGGGTGTGGCCGGCGCGAACACCAGCGGTCAGGCTGTCCTGGTGGCCGGCCTGGCCGGGCTGCTGGCCGGTGCCTTCTCGATGGCGCTGGGCGAGTGGATCTCGGTGCAGAGCTCGCGTGAGCTCTACGAGCGCCAGATTGCGATCGAGCGCGAGGAGCTCGAGCAGAACCCGGCTGAGGAGCAGGAGGAACTGGCGCTGATCTACCAGGCCAAGGGTTTGCCGGCGGAACAGGCGCGCGCCCTGGCTGCCCGGCTCATCGCGGACCGGCCGACCGCGCTCGACACGCTCGCCCGCGAGGAGCTTGGAGTGGATCCGGAGGAGCTCGGCGGCTCAGCCTGGGAGGCTGCGCTCTCGTCGTTCTTCCTCTTCGCCGTCGGTGCGCTGGTGCCGGTGCTGCCCTTCCTCTTCACCAGTGGCCTGGCCGCGGTTGCCCTGAGCGTCGCCCTGAGCGCGCTGGGGCTGTTCGGGATCGGGGCGGCAATCACGCTGCTGACCGGGCGCAGCGTCTGGTATTCCGGCACGCGCCAGGTGCTGGTGGGCCTCGCGGCGGCAGCGATCACCTTCGGTATTGGTCGCCTGATCGGGGTGTCGCTCGGGGGGTGACGGTTCGCGCCCCTGGCGCGAACGCAGCAGTGACGGGCCGCGCCACGGGCCTGGCCAGCGGGCTGGCAGGCACCCTCCACGGGCTTTAGCTGCCGCTTAGCTTTGCCTCATCTGCACTTCACGTGCAAGCGGTTTACTGGACACAACCACCAGTTGCCCGAGCACGGCTCGTGTCAGCCGCCTGATCCGAAAGGGCACCATCATGGGCGAGATCGGCATCCCTGCGCTATTGATTGTTCTGGCGCTTGTCCTGGTGCTCTTCGGTCCCGGCTGGCTGGCCGGTGTCGGCGAGGCGCTGGGCCGGAGTATCCGCGGCTTCCGAGCGGCCCTGCAGGCCGGGTCACCGGACGAGCAATCGCCCGGCGAGCATGAGGTCAAGGACTATGCGTGAGCTTGAGACCCCGCGGCAGCTACGCGATTGCATGATTCACTGCACGCGCCAGCATGCCCGTGCAACGGCAGGCGCGGTGACGCTGCTCGCCCTGTGCGGCGGGTGGTGGGCAACCGCTGGCCTGGCGGCGCTGCCTGGCCTGCCGCGCTGGCCGGTCGTGGTGATCGCCATACTCACCCTGGCGCTCGGCGCCGGCGGTCTGTGGGCCGCGGCACAGGCGCAACGCATATTGATGCTGACGATGGCTCTCCGTGATCTCTGGCGCAACACCGCCATCGTGCTCAGCGTGCTGGCCCTTGGCTGTGTGCTCGCGGGTGTGCTCATTCCTCGTTCCGGCGCGGCTGAGGCCATCGCCCTCGCGGTCACATTGCTGGTTGGCCTGCATCTCCTGCCCCTGGCCCGCCTCTTTCACCTACCGGTCCTGCAGCGGGCGGGCCTCTGGATCATTGCGCTGGGGTTGAGCACGTGGGCCTTCGTGCCGGCAACCCTGCCAGTGGGCACCGCGACGGTCGCACTCTGGCCGCTGGTCACGGGCATCGGTGGCGCCGGCATCCTCTGGGCCGCGGCAGGCAGGAGCCTGTGGCACCTGATGGGGCTGCTCCGTGCTGCCAGATAGCCAGGGTGACGCAGCGAACGGCTCCGCCGGCCTCACCACGCAAAACTGGCTGGATGACGAGCGCGCTTCGCCACGCCCGTCACCGCCGTTTGAAGGAGCTCTATCGATGGACAGGCGTTCCTCCGCGCGATCCGCACGTTCGGCCCAACTCGTGCCCTATGGTGCTCCGGTCGTGCTGCTGAGCCCCGATCTGGCGCTGCTTGAACTGGTTGACCTGGCGTTTGCCGACCACGCGCCGATGAGTTGGGCGACCACCGAGCAGCAACTGCTGGAGCTCATTCTCGCTGAGCCCGTCGCGGCGATCATCCTCGACGGCACGCTTGCCGAGCCAGCCGCCTGCTGCCTGCGGCTGCGCCTGGCCTCGCCGGCGCCACTCCTCGTCATCGAGGCCGGCAACCACGCCGATACTCGGATCCAGTTGCTGCGTGCGGGCGCGGACGATGTGCTCGCGCGCCCGTGCTGGCCCATCGAGTTACGCGCGCGGGTCGAGGCCAGGCTACGCCTGGTGGCATGGGAGCAAGCCAGGCAGTTGCCGGAGCCATCGCTCCGTGTCGAGTTGCGCCTGCTCCAAGCCCTGGAGCGCGAGCCGGGCCGCTTCGTGCCCGCCGCCACCCTGCGCCGTCTCTGCACCGAGGAAGGACTCCGCCCTGCCCAGCTGGCCCGGTATCTGCACGACCTCGCGACACACCTGGATCAACTGGGCCTGGCCCGCCTCGAGCGTGGCGTAGGGGCAAGCTATCGTCTCACGTGGGGCCGGGGCGACCGGGCGGCCTGAGGGGAGCGTTGATGTTCCGCAAGGGCAAGACCGTGATCAGCGTGCCGTACCGGCTCGAGGGGTGAGCGCTGGGTACCGCTGGCAACGTCTTTGCGCAGGCCACGCGAGCCCGCGGAGCGGGCTTCCCAATGCTAGCCGGCGGCTTATGGGTTTTTCAGTAATCGATCCGCAATCCACCCCCTGCCCGGCGGCTCAAGCCGCGGGCTAACGGATGCGAAGCCCGCCTTCGCGGGCTAGAGCGGATGACAAACTCAATGACCAATGAGCCGCCCGGCGTGCGGGGCGCCGCGATCATTCGCCAGCAGGATTAAGGTTGCGCCGCACCCACCGCGCGCGGGCTTGCCCTGCGCCTACAGGTGCGATACGATGAAGGCCTGCCTGGAGACGGTCGGGCCGGCAACGAACTGGCCCGCACACGTGCTCCCGGTACCAGGCCGTACCGAGATCGCCGAGGGCAAGCCAGGAATGGGACAGCGGATCCTGCTGGTTGAGGATGAGCCGGAAATTGCCAGCTACCTCGTACGAGGGTTGGCCTACGAGGGCTACCACGTCGAGCGTGTTGCCACCGGGGCCGAAGCCCTTGCCGTGGCCCGCGAGCGTCCGCCCGACCTGGTCATCCTCGACCTGGGCCTGCCTGACCTGGATGGCCTCGAGGTGGCCCGGCGCCTGCGCGCCGGCGCGCCCGTCGCCATCCTGATGCTCACTGCCCGTGACGCCATTACCGACCGGGTGGCGGGGTTGATGGGTGGCGCCGACGATTACCTCACCAAGCCCTTCGCCTTCGAGGAACTGCTGGCCCGCGTCCACGTCCAGTTGCGCCGGGCCCAGGCCCAGCAGCAGCACGAACTGCTGCATTTCGACCGTGTGACGATGGATGTCGCCGGCCACGAGGTGCGCGTGGGCGACCAGCGCGTCGAGCTCACGGCCAGGGAGTTCGACGTGCTCGAGCTGTTCATGCGCCACCCGCGCCAGGTGCTCACCCGTGAGCAGGTCTACGAGCGCATCTGGAGCTACGACTTCGGCGCCGACAGTAACGTGCTCGAGGTCTACGTGCGCGCCCTGCGCCAGAAGCTGGAGGCCGCCGGCGCCCCGCGCCTGCTCCAGACGGTGCGCGGGGTTGGTTATGTGCTCCGCGCCGAGCGATGAGCACTGCCCTGCGCCGGCTGCCACTGCGCGTACGCCTCGCGCTCGGCTACAGCCTGTTTTTCGCCGCGGTCCTGCTACTGCTGACCGCCGGCGTCTACTGGGTAGTACGCAACGCCCTGCTGCGCGAGGTAGCCCAGGAACTGGCGACAACGGCCGAGCTGATTCAGCAGGATTTTCTGACGAGCGCCGGGCCGCTGGAGAACTACTTCGGCGACCCCGATCTGCTGCTGCGCGCCCTGCCGCCACGCATCGAGGGCCTTGAGACGCCGACACTCTACGTGCAACTCACCAATACCCACGGCGTCGTGGTTGCCACCTCGGCAAGCCTGCGCGATCAGCGCCTCCCGCTTGATGCAGTTGCGAGCCAGGCTGCCCTGGAAGGCCGGGCGACGAGCAGCGTCGTCGACCTCGGCCCGGGGCGAGCGCTGCAGCGCACCGCCCCCCTCTCCGATGGCGCCACGGTCGTCGGCATCCTCATGGTGGCCCAGCCGCTGCGCGGGGTCGAGCAGACCCTGCAGGTGCTGCTCGCCGGCCTCACGGTCACCGCGCTGGTGGCGGTGCTGGCCGCAGTGCGCGGCGGGGTCTGGATCGCCCGCCGCTCGCTGCGCCCGGTCGAGGAGATCGCCCAGGCGGCGCGCCGGATCGTGCAGGCCTCGGACCTCACCCGCCGGCTTTGCGCCGCGGAGACGAACGACGAGCTCGGCGAGTTGACCACGACGGTGAACGAGATGCTCACTCGTCTGGAGCAACTCTTCACTGCGCAGCGCCGCTTCGTGGCCGACGTGAGCCACGAACTGCGCACCCCGCTGACGGCGATGCGCGGCCACCTCGAGCTGCTGCAGCGCGGCGTCATCCGCGACGGCGCAGTGCAGGCAGAGTCGGTCGCCGATATGCTGCGTGAGGTGAACCGGCTGAGCCGCATGGCCAACGACCTGCTGCTGCTGGCCCAGGCCGAGGTCGGGCTGCAGCTGCGCTGCGCGCCCTTCCAGGTGGACGAGCTCGTGCTGGAGGTAGTGCGCGAGTTGCGCCCGCTGGCCGATGGCGTGAGGCTGCAGCCGGCGCTGAGCGAGCAGGTGACATACGTGGGCGACCGCGACCGGCTCAAGCAGGCGCTGCTCAACCTGGTAGCGAACGCGCTCCACCACACACTGGCCGGTAGTGAGATAGTGGTCGCCCTGGAGCGCGATGCGCGGGAGGTGCGGCTCCAGGTGCGTGACAATGGGCCCGGCATCGCGCCTGAGGATCTGCCCCACGTCTTTGAGCGCTTCTACCGTGGCGATCGTGCCCGCCACGCCAGCGGCGCAGGACTGGGGCTGGCGATCGTGCAGTGGGTCGCCAAGGCCCACGGTGGCGCGGTCGATGTCGCCAGTACCCTGGGGAACGGGGCGACGTTCACCATCCACCTGCCAGCGCACGGCCCTCCACCTGGAGCCGCTGTTTCTTTACCTGAGCTTTAGCCTGGACTCAGCCTGTGCTCACACCGCATACCGATCATGGCTTCACGATATCCGTCAAATGTGGAGGACTGAGCCAATGAAGCGCAGATCTATTCGCGTACTGCTGGTCGACGACTACAACGGATTTCGCCGCAGCCTGCGGCGTCTGCTCGAGGCGGAGGGGCTGGATGTGGTCGGCGAGGCCGGCGATGGCTGCGCGGGGGTCGTGGCAAGCCGCTACTGGGAACCGGACCTGGTGTTGACGGATCTGCACATGCCCCTGATGGATGGGTTGGCGATGGCCCGGCTGATCAAGGCCGGGCCGCAGCCACCGGCGATCGTGCTGCTCAGCGGCGAGCGCCCGGTTGTCGATACTGACCTGCTCCAGTCCGCCGGCCTGGACGGTCTGCTTGAGAAGGGGTGCAGCGCCGAGACCATTGCCGCAACGGTGCGCAATCTGGTTGCCACATACCGTGGCCATGTGCGCCAGGCCGCCTGACCACGCGCAACCCGGCTGATACCGACGCCCAACTGGTGCCTGCCGCTCAGACGAGCAGGCCAAGGGCGCGCGCCCGCACTACCGCGCCCATGCGGTCGCGGACGTCGAGCTTGCCGTACAGGCTATGGAGGTGGGTCTTCACGGTGCCCACGCCGATCACCAGCAGGTCGGCGATCTCCTGGTTCGAGAGCCCGGAGGCCATCAGGCGCAGGATCTCACCCTCGCGCGGGGTGAGCGGCTCGGCCAGACCGGGCGCGCGAGGCGCAACGGGTGTGGCCGGGTGCGCAACCGGCGGAGGCGTCCCGGCCAGGCTCCGGGCAAAGGCGCGCTGCGCATCGTCCAGGGAGGCGTCAGCCGTGGCGGTCTGGAGCAGGGCCAGCATCGGCGGCCCCGCGTTCAGGAACGGGCGGCGTATGTCCTGGGGCGCAGCGAGGGCCAGCCCCTCGGCAAGCCACTGCTGCGCCGTCGCCGGCTCCCCGCCTGATGCGCAGGCGACGGCGCCAAGGGCAAGCAGCTGGAGGCGCTGCTCCAGGTAACCTCCCCCACGCGTATGTGGCAATTGCTGCTCGACCAGGGCGCGAGCCGCGCCTGCGCGGCCGGTCGCGAGCAGCACCCGCAGGCAGGTAACGAACTCGTCGGCGCGGATGGGGCTGAGCGGCCCGGCGCCCGGGCGGTAGGTGTCCGCCCACGCCGCTGCCGCTGCAACACGGCCCTGTGCAAGGGCAACCCAGGCCGTCACGGAGCGCGCCCAGGCGACCAACAACGGGATGTGCGCCGCCGCGGCGTGCTCCAGCAGAGCCGCGGCGCGCCGGGCCGCGTTCGCCACCTCGCCGCGCGCCAGGTCGATCTTCACCCGGAGCTCATGGCCAACCAGTATCGCATCGCGCACCTGCCCCAACTCCGCCAGACTGAGCGCCGCCGTCGCGTGGGCCTGCGCCTGCTCAAGATCATCACGCAGGTAGGCGATCTCTCCCAGCGCGTTGTGCACCATCGCCGCGACCGGCAGCGTGGCACTGCCCACCCGCGCCCGGCGGAGCGCCTCCTCAAGCACGGCCGTCGCCGCCGCGAGGTCACCGCCCATCAGCGTGACTGTGCCGAGCAAGGCCAGCCCATAGAGCTCGTTGTAGCGGTCGCCGGCCGCGCGCAGCAGCGGGATGGCCGCGCCGTACTGCTCAACCGCCAGTGCCATGGCACCGGCGACATGGTGGCTCATCGCCAGTCCAAGGGTGACGAACCCCCGCCCGGCCGCATCGTCGGCCGGCAACAGGTCGAGGGCCTCGGCGGCTAGAGCCAGGGCGTCCGCGGGGCGCTCGCGCAGGCGGGCCTCGTGGGAGGCCTGGGCCGGGACCCAGC
>DAOUBZ010000613.1:0-4745 GCA_034432515.1 Chloroflexaceae bacterium
GGTTGGGGCTTATCCCAAAGACCTTGCACAAGCCCTGGCGGCCATCAAGGGCGATTGACGCTTGCCCGTCCTATGCAGTACAATCAAGCGGCCTGATCAACCCGAAGCGCGCAGCGGCACGAGGCGCCGCAGAAACCACAATGAGCAAATTGACCACCGAGGGCTCCTTTGCCGTCACCACCAGCACCTGGCCAACCATGGTCCGGGAACTGTTCCGGGCCCTGCGCCCGCGCCAGTGGGTGAAGAACGCCTTCGTCTTCGCGGCGATCGCCTTCTCCGAGGAGCGCCTCTGGCGCTTCTGGGACGCGCAGGTCGGCCCCGCGCCACTGCTGCGGGTCATCGCTGCCTTCGTCGCCTTCTGCATGGCTGCCAGCGCGATCTACCTCGTCAACGACCTGGTCGATATCGAGAAGGATCGCGCCCACCCCAAGAAGCGCAACCGCCCCTTCGCCTCCGGCCGGCTCAGCCCCAACGTTGGCATTATTGCCGCCACCGTGTTGATCGTCACGGTCATGCCGCTCGCCTACGCCGTTGATCCCAGTATGGCCTTCCTGGCCGTCCTGGTGAGCTACGTCGCCATCCAGGGCTTCCTCTACACCTACTGGCTCAAGCACGTCGTCATCCTCGACATCCTCGTCCTCGCCGCCGGCTTCGTGCTGCGCGCCGTGGCCGGTGCAGTCGTGATCGGCGTGCTGATCACCCCCTGGCTGTTGCTCTGTATGCTGCTCCTGGCCCTCTTCCTTGGCATCGGCAAGCGCCGCCACGAGCTGACCCTGCTCGAGAACGGCGCCGGTGAGCACCGGCGCATCCTCGAGGAGTACTCGGTGCCCATGCTCGACCAGATGATGTCGATCGTGACCGCGAGCATCATTATGGCCTATAGCATCACCGCCTTCCTGGCCCCCGTGGCGCCGCAGGAACCCTACCCCATGCTGATGCTCACCATCCCGTTTGTGATCTACGCGATCTTCCGCTACCTCTACCTGATCTACATCCGCGGCGATGGCGGCGCCCCCGATGAGCTCATTCTCAAGGATATGCCCCTCGCCGGCAGCGTGGTGCTCTGGGGCGTGACCGTCCTCGGCGTGCTGCTGCTCTTCCCCACCTGATGTACACCTTCGTCAAGCTGGGCGGCTCGGTGATCACCGATAAGGCCGGGCGCGAGGCGGCCGATATGCCGCTGATCGCCCGCCTGGCTGCTGAGCTAGCCGCGGCCCTCAGCACCCGCCCCGCCCTGCGCCTGATCCTCGGCCACGGCAGCGGTTCCTTCGGCCACCACTACGCCGCTCGCTACGGTGTCCATCGCGGCCTGCCCCCCGGCAGCGACTACACCGGCTTCGCCCTGACTGCCGCCGCCGCCCTGCGCCTCAACCGCATTGTCGTCGATGCCCTGCTCGAGGCAGGCGTGCCCGCCCTCTCCCTGCAGCCCTCCGCTGCGCTCCAGGCTGCCGGTGGCCAGATCGCCAGCTGGGCGACCGGCACCATCGCCCAGGCCCTCAGCCGCGGCCTCGTGCCGGTCATCCACGGCGATGTCGCCTTCGATGCCGATCAGGGCAGCGCGATCATCTCTACCGAGGCGCTGCTCGCCTACCTCGCCCTGGAGACCGAGCTGCGCCCCGCCCGCGTCGTGCTCGTCGGCGAGGACGCTGTCTACAGCGCCGACCCGCGCACGAACCCCGCAGCCCAACGGGTGCCCCTGATCACCGCCGCCAATCTCGACACCGTGCTCCACGGCGCCGGCGGCTCGCACGCCGTCGATGTCACCGGCGGTATGCGCAGCAAGCTCGAGCTGATGTGGCGCCTCGTCACCGCCATCCCCGAGCTCGAAGTGCGCCTGATCGGCCCTGCCCCCGGCAACCTCGCCGCCGTGCTCCGTGGCGAGCCGCTCGACATCGGCACGACGATCCGCCTGGGCTAGCAGGCACCCCCATGAGCGACCACGCCATCCAGGTCGTCGACCTGCGCAAGATCTACCATGTCCCGGAGCGCAAGGCCGGCCTGCTGGCCTCGCTCCGCAGCCTGGTGCACCGCACGCTGCGCGAGGTGCGCGCCGTTGATGGCGTGAGCTTCAGCATCGCCCCCGGCGAGATCGTTGGCTTCCTCGGCCCCAATGGCGCGGGCAAGACCACCACGCTCAAGATGCTTTCCGGCCTGCTCTACCCCACGGGCGGCACCGCCACCGTGCTCGGCCACACGCCCCACCGTCGCGAACGCGCCTACCTGCGCCGTATGGCCCTGGTCATGGGCAACCGCAACCAGCTCCAGTGGGACCTGCCGGCCCTCGACTCGTTCGAGCTCCAGCGCGCGATCTATCGCCTGCCGGCCGCCGATTTCCGCGCCGCCCGCGATGAGTACATCGAACTGCTCGACGTCGGCGCCCTGGTGTCCCAGCCGGTGCGCAACCTCTCGCTCGGCGAGCGCATGAAGATGGAGATCATCGCCGCCCTGCTTCACCGCCCCCAGGTGCTCTTCCTCGACGAGCCCACGATCGGGCTGGACGTGACGATGCAACGGCGCATCCGCGGCTTTATCGCCGAGTATAACCGCCGCCACGGCGCCACGGTGATGCTCACCAGCCACTATATGGCCGATGTCGAGGCCCTCTGCCGGCGCGTGATCGTCATCCACCATGGCCAGGTGCTCTACGATGGCGCCCTGACCGGCCTGGTCGACCGCTTCGCCGCCTACCGCCAGATCGGGGTCACGCTCGCCGAACCGGCCGATCTCAGCCCCTACGGCGAGGTCGTGTCCGTCGAGGAGAGCAAGATCACGCTGCGGGTGCCCAGGGCCGCCATCAGCCAGCTGACCGCGCGCCTCCTCGCCGAGCAGCAGGTGGCCGACCTGACAATCGAAGAGCCCCCCATCGACGACGTGATCGAGCGCGTCTTCGCGACGGAAGCAGTTGAACCCGTCTGCGTCGCCCAGGGAGAGGCGTGATGCGCGGTCTGCTCGACTTCTACTGGACCACGGCCCGAACGGCCGTAATGACCCAGTTCCAGTACCGCACCGCCAACTACTTCTACATGATCGGTATGATCGCCGAACCCGTGATCTACCTGGTGGTCTGGAGCACCGTCGCGGCGGCGCAGGGCGGTGAGGTGAACGGCTACACACCGGGGGCCTTCGCCGCCTACTACATCGTCTGGACGCTCGT
Organism: Chloroflexaceae bacterium; assembly: GCA_034432515.1. Classification (GTDB taxonomy): domain Bacteria; phylum Chloroflexota; class Chloroflexia; order Chloroflexales; family Chloroflexaceae; genus JACAEO01. The sequence continues at coordinate 3,155 of DAOUBZ010000613.1, forward strand.
CCGCAATATGAACATCGTCTTCACGCCCTATGGCTGGGAGTGGCGGATCAAAGACGGCGAACTGAGCGCCGACCTGCTGCGGCCCATCCATCCCCTCCACAAAGACATCGCCTACTTCGGCGGCTGGAAGCTGGTGGTGATCGTCCTCTGGCTGCCGATCGCCGCCATCCTCGCCCTGCTCTTCCAGCCTACGCTCGACCCCACCCCCATGGCGGTCGCCGTCTTTGCGGTGGCGATCTGGGGCGCCTACCTGATCCGCACCATGTTCCTCTGGCTGCTCGGTATGGTGAGCTTCTGGACCACACGAGTCAGCGCGCTCTACGAGCTCTATTTCGCCGTCGAGTTGCTGCTCTCCGGACGCCTGGTGCCGATGCGCCTGCTCCCTACCTGGGCCCAGGGTCTCGCCGCCTGGCTGCCCTTCCAGTGGACCTTCGGCTTCCCGATCGAAGCCCTGGTGAGCCAGTTGACGCCAGTTCAGCTGTTCGGCGGTCTGGCGATGCAGCTGCTCTGGATTCTGATCGGCGTCGGGCTGGTGCACCTGATGTGGCGAGCCGGCGTCCGGCGCTACGGCGCGGTGGGGGGGTGAGCCATGGGCGTCTTCCGGCTGATGTACCACTACTTCCGCGTCGGCGCAATGAACGAACTGCAGTACCGGGTCAATTTCTGGCTGCAGCTGCTCCAGTCGGCCGTCGCCCTCGGCGTGGGCCTGGCAGGCCTGGAGTTGGTCTTCAGCCATACCAACGACCTGGCGGGCTGGTCACGGGCCGAACTGCTGGTCGTGATGGGGGTGCACATCCTGATGGGCGGGCTGATCGGCGCGGTGATCCAGCCCAACATGGTCCGTCTGATGGCGGACGTACGCGAGGGCACGCTGGATTACGCCCTGACCAAACCCGAGGATGCCCAGGCAATCGTGAGTGTCCGCGAGATCCGGCTCTGGCGGCTGGTCGACGTGGTGGTCGGCGCTGTGGTGATCGGCGTGGCTCTGATCGAACGGGGCGGGCGCATCGGGGTGGGTGCGGGTGTGCGCTTCGCCGTCGCCCTCACCCTCGGCGCGCTGATGATCTACAGCTTCTGGTTGATGCTCACCAGCATCAGCTTCTGGGTCGTGCGCGTCGACGAGATGCTCAACCTCTTCGAGGGGCTCTACGCGGCGGGGCGCTTGCCGGTGGGCATCTACCCCGGCTGGCTGCAGGGCGTACTCACCTTCCTGGTGCCGCTGGCCTTCGCCGTCACCGTGCCCGCCGAGGCGCTGACCGGGCGCCTCAATCCGGCCAGCCTCGCCCTGGCCGCCCTGCTCGCGGCCGCGCTGCTGCTGCTCGCGCGCATGGTCTGGCGGCTGGGTTTGCGCCAGTACGGTGGGGCCAGCGCGTAGATATTGTTGGCGGATTGATCGGGCGGGTGATGCGCCCCACCGTCGCCTCCGCGCCTCCTCCCCTCCGCGCCTCCGCACCTCCGCGCCTCCGCGCCCTACCAGGGGTAGGTTTTTGGGGAGTTGCGCCCCCAGGCCCCACATACCCCACCCCCCTACCCCCTCCCCTGGCAGGGGAGGGAGCCAGAATCTGGCGTTGCGATGCGCCAGCTCCGCTGG
>DAOUBZ010000614.1:0-14421 GCA_034432515.1 Chloroflexaceae bacterium
GCCCGCGCCTGGTCGAGGCCAGCCTGAGCGGCCTCAAGCTCGCCGGCGCGCGTCTCGCCGCTGAGGCGGGCCAGGGCGGCCTCAGCGGCGCTGACCCGGGCGCGGGCCGCGGCCAGCTGGTCAGCATCGGCGCCCGCGAGCAGTTGTTGCAGGCGGGCGTTCGCATCGCGCACCTGAGCCTGGGCCGCCTCAAGCCCGTTGCGCTCGGCCTCACGGGCGCGCTCCAGGTCGACCTGAGCCTGGGCCAGAGTCGTCTCACCATTCTCGACCGCGCGCCGGGCAGCGGCCTCGGCGTCACGACGGGCCTGGGGCAGGTCGCCGGGGAGCTTCTCCAGCTCGATATTCTCCCAGTAGATGCGCGAGAAGGCATCCTGGGCATCGCGCAGCGCATTGGCAGCCTGGGTCAGGCGCAGCTCGGCGTCGGTCTTCGCGGCCGAGAGGCTGGCCGTCTGGGTCTGCAGCGACGCCTGGGCCTGGGCCAGAGCGGCGCGGGCCTGCTCGATCTCGGTGGCTTTGGGGCCAGCCTGCAGGCGGACGAGCAGCGCGCGCGCCTCGGCCAGTTCATCGCGGGCGGCCTTGAGCTCCGCGGCGGTCACGCGGCCCTGCGTCTGGCGCGCGGCAGCCTGAGCCTGCGCCACCTGCGCCTCGGCGATCGCCACCGCCTCGGGATCGGCGGGCTCGCGCAGCAGTTCGTACTGCGCGCTGGCCTCGTCGAGGGCGGCGCGAGCCTGCTCGACCGCCGCGGCAAGCTCGGCCGAGTCGAGGCGCGCCAGTGGCGCACCCGCGCTCACGCGCTGCCCCTCAGTGACCAGGATCTCGGCGACGTTGCCCATGCCGAGAAAACGCAACTCGGCGCTGCGCAGCGGCACGATCCGACCGTCGGCGACAACGCGAGGCGCCGGCAGCTCGGCGGCGGTATCGGGCACCGGTGTTGGCTGGGCGCCACCCCAGCCGGCACAGCCGGCAAGCAGCACCACGGCAATCCCGGCGATACAGGCGACACGTGCGACGGTCGGAAACATCGCTCACCTCCACGGCGCGCCCGGCGTCCGCTGCCATCCCCGGCTGCGCCCGGCGCGAGATACGCCAGGTGGCCGACGGGAATGCGCCGTGACCCCGGGGCGGGTACGGGCGGCGGCCGGCTGGGGCAGCCGGTCGTCGTTGACGGACATCTGCCTCCAATGATATACCCCCGGCGCCCGGCGGCCATCGTTCGTTGTGAGGATTTCGATCTCGTCCGCCGTACAGGGTAATTGTCCCACACCAGGCGGAGCACAGGGTGAACAGGGGCCAACAGCCAGTGAACGTTCGCGCCGCAACCGGGGGTAAGAGATATTCACGGTCGCTTAACGTTTCTTCTCGCCGAAATGGCTGGCCGGCTGTAGGATGAAAAGGACCACGCTGGTCGTCAGTGTAGGCAGCAGCGAGACATGACGCACCGCAGCGATGACACCTCCCCCTGCCCGGTAGTGGTGCGCTGCGCATGGAAAGGAGCGAGACCATGCAGGTCCGCGATCGGATGAGTGCCCACCCGGTAACGATCGAGCCCGAATCGAGCGCCCTGTCTGCGCTGGGCATTATGCAGTATCACCGACTACGCCATCTGCCTGTCACCGATGCCAGTAGCCGGGTGGTTGGCATCCTCGCCGAGCGCGACCTGCTGCTCGCGGCCTCGCGCTACCTGCAGGCCGGCATCGAGGTGAGCGAGGTGATGTCGCGCGATGTGTTCACGGTCAAGCCGGAGTCGCCGATCGAAGAGGCGGCGCTGATCATGGCCAACCACAGCATCGGCAGTCTGCCGGTGGTTGACGACAATGGTATGCTTGTCGGGATCATCACCGAGAGCGACATGTTCCGCGCCCTGGCCGACATCCTCGCGCCTACCCGCAGCGTGGAGTAACGCCGGGTCGTCATCAGATAGTCGCAATCAGCACGGAGGGACGCGCCAGCAAGCGTCCCTCCGTGTTATAATGCGCGGCAAGTGGCACGTCTGTGCGAGGGGTGGATGGACGATAAGGAGCGGCTGCTCAGCCCGAGGCCCGCAAGCGATGACCCGCAGGTCGAGAAGAGCCTGCGCCCACGCAGCCTGGCCGAGTTCATCGGCCAGGAGAAGGTCGTCGAACAGCTGCGGATCGCAATCAGCGCCGCACGGGCCCGCGCCGAGCCGCTCGACCATACGCTCTTCTACGGCCCGCCCGGCCTGGGCAAGACGTCGCTCTCCAACGTGATCGCCAATGAGATGGGGGTGAAGATCAAGGTCACCAGCGGCCCGGCGATCGAGCGCGCCGGTGACCTGGCCGCCATCCTCACCAATCTGCAGAAGAACGACATCCTCTTCATCGACGAGGTCCATCGCCTCAACCGGGCAGTAGAAGAGGTGCTCTACCCCGCGATGGAGGACTTCGCCCTCGATCTGATCGTCGGCAAGGGTCCAAGCGCGCGCAACCTGCGCCTCAAGCTGCCGCGCTTCACCGTGATCGGCGCGACCACCCGGCTGGCCTTGCTCACCTCGCCCCTGCGTGATCGCTTCGTGGCCCCTCACCGCATGGAGTTCTACTCCGACGAGGCCATGCGCGAGATCGTCACTCGCTCGGCGCGGATTCTCGAGGTGCCGATCAGCGCCGAGGCCGCCCACGAGCTCGGGCGCCGCGCACGCGGCACGCCGCGCATCGCCAACCGCCTGCTGCGCCGCGTGCGCGACTATGCCCAGGTGGTCGCCGAGGGCGTGATCGACCTCGCGGTGGCCCGCGCCGCGCTGGCCCAGCTCGAGGTGGACGAGCTCGGCCTCGACGAGAACGACCGGCGCCTGCTGCGGGCGCTGATCGAGCTCTTCAACGGCGGCCCGGTCGGGCTCTCGACGCTGGCCGCGGCGCTGGCCGAAGAAGTCGACGCGATCGAAGACGTCTACGAGCCCTTCCTGCTGCAGCTCGGCTTCCTGCAACGCACGCCCCGCGGCCGCGTCGCAACGCGCCGCGCCTACGCCCACCTCGGCGTCGCCTACGTCGAGCGCCAGCCCCCGCCCGACGATACCGGCCCCACTCAGGGCCGGCTCTGGTAGCGGCCCCGCGTTTCCCCTTCCCCCCCTGGTAACACCGCTGGCCTACAATCGGGCCAGGCCTGCGCCGTTATGCACGGCCATGCCTCTGCTTCCATCAACTCCAGCAAGCCCCGGGATGTCGATTCGGATCAAGCTCATCAGTATCTTCTCACTGCTCGTGGCGCTGATCATTGCGCTTGGTGCATTCGTGCTGCTGCAAATGCACGCGATCAACCGCGAGGTCGAAAGCCTCGTCCAGGCGACACTGCCCGCACTGAGCGAGGCCGTCGCGCTGAAAGAGGCGCTCACCCGCTACCAGGCCGAACAACTGGCCATCGCGCGCGACCCCGCCCAGCTCGCCGAGCAGGCGACCCGCACCCGGCTCACGGCGCTGGAGGCCCGCCTGAACGAGCAGTTTGCCCATTATCGCGCGCTGGAGACCTCTGCCCAGCAGCGCGAGGCCCTCGCGACGCTCGAGGTGCGCTGGAAAGCCTACCTGGACGTCTTCGGCGTCGCCGCCCTCGAGCGCCTCACCAGCGACGCCGCGTGCCGCGCCCACCTGGAGGCGAGCCACAGCGCCCACGAACAGCTCATCGCCGCCTCCGCCGCCCTGAACAACGTCAGCAGGGCGCGCGCCGACGAGGCGCTGACAACCGTCGTCGCCGCCCACGATACGGCGCGCTCGGTGACGATCGCGACCCTGACCATCCTGGTCATGTTCGGCACAACGGTGGGCTTTTCGCAGGCGCTCGATATCTCCGATGGGCTGCGCAACCTGCGACGTGCCACCCGGCGCGCTGCGGACGGCGATCTGCAGCAGCAGGTCGTGATCGAGTCGGGGGACGAGCTGGAGGCGCTGGCCGGCGACTTTCGCGCCCTGATGGCCTCGCTGCGCGCCGAGCGCGACGCGGTGCGCACACAGCAGCAGGCGCTGCACGCGCGCAACGCCGACCTGGAACGGGCCAACGCCGAGCTTCAGGCCGTCATGCAGGAGCGCGCCGAGCTGAGCGCCACCGTGCGCAGCCTCGCCGCGCCGGTGTTACCGGTACACGCCGGGGTGCTGGTCATTCCCCTGGTCGGCGTCTTCGACGTGGAGCGAACCGCGCTGTTGCACGCCACACTGCTCACGGAAGTTGAGCGAACCGGCGCCCACATGCTGATCGTCGACGTGACCGGGCTGGCAGTGTGCGATCAGCAGCTTGCCACGGTGCTGGTGCAGACCGCTACGGCGGTACGCATGCTGGGTGCGCGCATGATCATGGTTGGCATTCGCCCCGAACTCGCCCAGCTGCTCGTCACGCTCGGCCTCAGTCTCGATAGCCTGATCACCCGCGCGGATCTGCAGAGCGGGGTACAGTACGCTATGCGCCCGTAGGGCCGAAGCATTGGCTGCGCCAATGCTTCGGCCCTACGGGATGGGGGCCGCTACCCGGGGCTATTCGCTGTCGCGCTGCTGCTCGGCGTCGATGATGATCGTGCCGGGGACGGGCAGGACGCTGGGCCGTAGTTCGCGGCGCCGGCGCACCAGGGTGGTGGCGCCGCTGGGGCGCGTCGCGGCGGCAAAGCCGAAGGCCGCGCGCTCCTTGTGGGCGCTGATCGGCGTGAAGGGGTGCTCGGCCTCGACCCGATCGAGGATCTCCTTCACGTCGATGTCGGTCAGCTCGTTGCGCAGGATCAGTGCCTCGGCGATCGCGATCACTGCCTCTTTATTCTGCTCCAGCAACTGCCTGACCTGGCGGTACTGCTCCTGCAAAATGGCCTCGATCCGCGGCTTAATATCCCCGGCGCTCAGGCCCTGCATGCCGAAGGTCAGATACGAGAAGAAGCTCTCGTCCATACCGTAGGCGCCAACCATCATCGCCGCCAGGCCGGTCGCGCTCTGCAGATCGCCGGTAACGCCGCTCATCTGGATGCCCAGGAACAACTCCTCGGCGGCGCGGCTGCCCAGACTGATCTTGATCCGGTCGAGCAGTTCGTCCTTGGTCCGCGTATGGATCTCCTCCTCGGGCTTCCAGGCGGCGAAGCCCAGAGCATTGCCGTGGCGCACGATCGTCACCTTGGTCAGGCGCTCCTTCTTGAGCAGCTTGACCATCACATAGGCGTGGCCGGCCTCGTGGTAGGCGATGCGCCGCCGCTCCTCGTAGGACATGCTGCGGATGGGCTGGCGCAGGCCCCACTCGTGGGTCTCGCGGGCACGGGTGAAGTCCCAGTAGTTGATCGCGGCGCGCCCGTCGAAATGGGCGTGGATGGTCGCCTCGTTGATGCAGTACTTGATCGCCACCGGCGTATAGCCGATCGTATCGGAGACCATGCGGTCGAGCGGCATCGGCTCGTGCTTAACCTTGCTGAGGTAGTATTCGAGCACCTCGCGGCGGCCATCAGCATCGGGGGCCTCGACGGCAATCTTGCGGTCGAAGCGGCCGGGGCGCAGCAGGGCGGCATCGAGGCTCTCGGCCAGGTTGGTAGCGCCCATGGTCAGCACGGGGGGCATCTCGGGCTTGCCCTTGCGCAGGCGCAGCGTGCGCAGCAGCTTGCCCCACCAGTGGTCCTGGGGCGGGGGATCCATCTGCAGCAGCAGTTCGTTGAGGATGCCGCTACCGCCGCCCATCATGCCGCCCATACCCATCACGACCCGGTGCAGGCCACCGCTGGCATTGCCGTCCATGCCGGCGGCAGCAGTACCCTGGAGACTCGAGGAGCGCGCACCGCCAATGGCATCGATCTCGTCGATGAAGATGATGCAGGCCCCATACTCGCGGGCGAAGCGGCGCGCCTTGCGGTAGAGGTTCATCACCTTGATGTTGCCCATGCCCATCCAGGCCGACTGCAGCGAGGGTGCGCTGAGGTAGCCGAAGGGCACGCCGGCCTCGGTCGAGATCGCCTGCGCAAGGTAGCTCTTGCCGGTGCCGGGGGGGCCGATCAGCAGGATGCCGCGCGTGACCTCACCCCCCATCTTCTTGAACTCCTTGGCGCCTTTGAGCAGCGTCACCACCCGGCGCGCGGCCTCGAGCACCTCGGGATTGCCACGGTAATCCTTGAAGCTGATGCCCGTCTCCCCCGGCTTCACCCAGTAGATCCGGGTGCGCGCCATGAAGAAGTACATCAGGAAGAACTGGAACCCGATGAAGAAGAAGAGGTACACTGCCACCGGGATGAACTGCAGGATCATCGGGCCGAGGTTGCCCGAAAAGATCGTCGCAAACATCGGGGGCAGCAGGTTGAGCGCCAGCCAGATCCCTATGGCGATGAAGATCAGCGTGCGGATGAAGCGGAACAGCTTCCACTGCCAGCGGTGGAAGAGTGTATCAAGCTTCTTGTCCAGCTCGCGATCCAGGTCGTCACGGTACTGTCCATCGTTGGGGCGGTAGGGCTCAATGGCCATGCGCTTGCTCCAATTCCAGATGCCGACTTCCTGTCCGTAACCGCACGTGAGCCTGCCGGCTCTGCTGCGGCACGGTAACCCTATTCAACCGCGACGATCTTGCCGTCGCGATCGACCGTAAAGACGAACGAGATCGAACGTGAGCCACTCCCCTGCGGGAGCGCCACCTCGACGACGTAGAAGTACATTGCCTCGGCGTTGGCCAGCCTGACGCCGCCAACATAGTCGAATTTGCGGTAGCGTTGACCGGCGCGCCGCTCCTGCTCCATCTGCGCGGCCAGGCGCTCGCGGGTGAAATCGCGCGCCTGCAGCGTCTCCTGGAAGCTCGCGCTGAACGACTCCCACATCAGGTCGGCGTCGTAGCTCTGCTGGCCACGCAGGAAGTCGAGCACCGCGGGCGCGGGTGGAATCAGGGCCACCCGGCTGTCGCTTTGCTCGCTGCGTACCAGCCGTGGCAGCACGAGCAACAGGCTGAGCACGCCGATCACGCCGAGCAGGAAGGTCGTGAGCAGGATCCAGCCCAACTGCGGGCGCAGCAGGCGCCAGAGCTGGTCGGCAAGCCAGAGCGCACGGTGGAGCAGTAGGCGCGCGTAGCGAGCGGCCATCTCGGGGGCGGAGGGGGCGGGCGGCGCCGGGTAGGCCAGCGCCTGCGGGGTGGCGAGGGGCGGCGTCGTGGGCGACGCCGGCGTATGCATCGACCGCTCCTCGCGAGGATCTTCCATGAACGCCACCTCAGCCAGACCACGAACACAGCGATGCAAAAGCGGGCCCTGGTGGTGCTTCACCATGGGCGTGGAGCCATGCAACTGTGCAATTACGCTACGCGTTGGGATGAGCGGGCAGTTTGCCGGCCCGTTTGGCGGCAACAGAGAACCGTCAATACCGACCGGGCATCTCAAGTATACTTCACACTACTGTGAGAATCAAGGAACACTGATGAGAATATGATGAGTCCAGGCTTTTTTCGGCATGGCAAAGCCCTGCTTGATGTGGCCGCCCTCTGCGGGGTGTTGCTCTACGGGCTGCTGGCCTGGAGCGCGGAGCAGGGCACGCAGCACGGCCCGGCGCTCGACCCGGTCTGGGCGGCGGCGCAGACGCGGGGCAGCCTGCGGGTGGCCACCGACGTGGGCTTTCGGCCCTTCGCCTTCGCGCAGGGCGAGCACCTCGTGGGCTACGACATCGACCTGGCGCGAGCGGTGGCCGCGCGCCTCGGGCTGAGCGTGGAGTTCGTGCCCACCGGCTACGACGGCCTGTACGATACGCTGGTCAGTGGTCGGGCCGACATGATCGCCGCCGCTCTGCCCTACGCCCCCGAGCAGGGCTTCCGCGCCCGGTTTTCGCAGTTCTACTTCGACGCGGGCCAGGTGCTGGTGGCGCCGGCGAACGCAACGCTGAGCGGGGTGAGCAGCCTGGCGGGCCAGCGGGTGGGCGTGGCCCTCGGCTCCGACGCCGACGCCCTGGCCCGCCAGCTGCTCCGTGGCGGGGCGGGCTTCACCCTCCGTACCAGCTACGACGAGCCGGCGGCAGCGCTGGCCGACCTGCGGGCGGGCCGCCTGAACGCGGTGATCGTCGACAACATCGCCGCGCTGGAGGCCACCCAGGGCGCACCGGGGCTGCGCATCGTCGCGGCGCTCAGCAGCACGCCACTTGCGCTGGCCGTCCCGCGGGCCGCCTTCCGCCTGGAGGCCGAAATCAACCGCGCCCTGGAGGAACTGCGGCGCGAGGGGTTCTTCGAGGAGTTGAACCGGCGCTGGTTCGCGCCGTAGCCAGCGCCAGCGCGTATCAGAACGGCACGCGCCGCCGGACGGGGATCGGCTCGGCGAGGTTGATCGGGCGGTCGGCGAGGATGCTGGCAGGCACGCCGTGGGTCAGTTCATCGGCGGCGGCGGCGTCCAGCAGCGTGGCAGCCCGTGACCGGGCGGCGCCGAGGTTCGGCATGCGGTTGAAGTGGGGGCCGTGGGCGTCACTGGCGATCAGTTGCACCAGCCGGTGGTTGAGCAGCAACTCGGCGAAGCGGCGCATGCGCTCACCCTGGACGCCGAGCAGCGCATCAGCGGTGAGCTGCATGAGCGTGCCACGCTCGATCAGCGGGATGAGCGCGTTCGGATCCTCCTGCACATAGCGCATACGCTCAGGATGGGCGTAGATCACCCGGTAGCCGGCCAGCTGCAGCGCGAAGACGATCTGCTCGACGGTGGCCGCCGGGCTGGCCAGCGAAAACTCCACCAGCACGGCCCGGCTGGCGTCATAGGGCAGCAGCGCACCGGCGCGCAACCGCTCCACTACCCCGGGCTCGCCATACAGCTCGGTGCCCGCGACAAGCTCCAGGTCGATCGCGCCGGCCGCCAGCGCGGCGCGCAGCTCGGCCAGGCGCTCCTGGACCAGCGCCACGCTGTAGCGCGAGTGGTGCGCATTGACGGTGCTGCGCCCGTGGGGCGTGGCCGCCATGACCCTGATCCCGTCGGCCACCGCGGCGCGCGCCATCTCCAGCGCGGCCGCGAGGGTCTGCGCGCCATCGTCGAAGTCGTGCAGGATGTGGCTGTGGAGGTCGATCATCATTCAGTAGCTATAGCCCTGCTCGAGCCGCGCGCCATTGAGCACGACGCCGACGATATTGGCCTTGACCTTTTCGAGCACCTGGCGCGCCTGGCGCGCGCGGTCACGCCGGGTATGGCCAGCCTGGAGCACCAGCAGCACGCCATCGACCCGCGGGGCAAGCACGGCGGCATCGGTGACGGCCACGACAGGCGGCGTATCAAAGAGCACGATGTCGGCCGCTGCGCGGAGCCGCTCGATCAGCACGCCCATCCGCCGCGAGCCGAGCAGGTCGGCGGGACGGGGCGGCAGCGGGCCGCTGGGGAGCAGCTGGAGCCCGGGGACGCTCGTTTCCTGGATGGGCAGCGGCCCCTCGCCCTGCTCCAGCAGCGCGCTGGTCAGCCCGCGCTCATTGGGCATACCGAAGATGCTGTGCAGGCTCGGGCGCCGCAGGTCGCAATCGACCACGAGCACCCGCTGCTCGGCCTGGGCCATGGTCACCGCCAGATTGGCCAGCGTGGTGCTCTTGCCCTCGTTGGGCGCGGTACTGGTGACGAGCAGGGTGTGAAGCGGGCGATCGAGGCTGGAGAAGAGGATATTGGTGCGCAGCGTGCGGTAGGCCTCGGCGGCTGCGGAGCTCGGCTCGCGCAGCGTGATCAGCGCACTATCGGCGGCGGTCCCGTTGGTTGCCACAGGTCCCTCTCTGCTGCTACTTGTCCGCCGTCGGGATCGCCCCGATGGTCGTCAGCCCGACGAAGCGTTCCACGTCGGTACTACTCTTGAGGGTATCGTCGAGATACTCCAGCACATAGGCGAGCAGCACGCCGATGAGCAGACCGAGGAAGGCGCCGGCCAGCACGTTCACCCGGGTATTGGGGCTGATCGCCACCAGGCGCGCGCGCTGGATCTGCTGGACGTTGATCCGCGCCGTGCCCTCCAGGGTGGCATTGATACGGTTCACCTCGGCAACGATCCGCGCACCGACGGCATCAGCCATGGCCATGGCCTGGTCGAGGCTGGGCGCGTCCACCTCAATCACGATCTTCTGCTCGTCGGGACGCGGCTGGATGTTGACATCCTCCATCCAGCGCTCGCCACTGACATCGAGGCCAATGCTCTGGCTGATCTGGTCGAGCACATCGGGCTGCAGCACCAGCTCGCGGTAGCTGTTCATCGAATTGCGCAGCACAATGTTGAGGCCATTGTCGGCCTGATTGGCAAAGGCGAGATAGACCGCCTGGGCGCGGAAGGTCTGCGGGAGCAGCTTGCTCACGCCATAGGCGGCCACGGCCGCGGCCAGCAGGGTGAGGGCCACCACCCACCAGCGCTTAACGAGCACACTGATATAGTCCGTGAGTTGCATATCACTCCTTCGGGATCACGCCGATCACGCGGGCACCGACCCACTGCTCAGCCTGCAGCGGGCTGCGCAGCCGGTCGTCGAGCGCATGGAGCAGAAAGGCCAGGCCGACCCCGGCAGCGAGCGCCAGCGCAACCCGCAGGCCCACATCGCGCACCAGGCTGCGCAGACCGCTGGTGGGCACGGCCGCGCCCGGCGGGTCGAGCACGGCCACCTGCAGGCCGCCGGGCGTCCGGCCCCAGTACTTGAGGCCACCAGCGGCCAGTGTGGTGATGGCGCCGCGCAGAATGGCGCTAGCCGTTTCGGGGCTGGATGCCGTGGCACTGAGCGCCACCGAACGGTGGCTGACCTCGGGGCGCAGGCTGCCACGGATCGTCGCGGTGTCTACCTCGTAGCCCTCGGCGGCCAGCGTCGCGCGGACATCGCTGGCAAAGGCGGCGCTGCCAAGCACGAAGGGCAGATCATCGAGGATGTACTCGACCGAGGTCCAGGTCGCCCCATCATCGAGACTGGGCAGGTTGGTGCTGCCCGGAGCGGCCAGCGGGGTACGCGTCAGGATCAGCAGGGCCGAAGCCTGGTAGCCTGGCGCCCGGCCGAGGGCCAGGACAAGGCTGATGCCGCCGGCGATCAGCGGCGGCAGGAGCACAAGCAGCCAGTAACGGCGCAGGATGCTGAGGTAGGCCTGGAGGTGCATAACATTCGGATGGGCCGCCAGGCCCTGCCCCGCACGGCAACCGTGCTGGGGTTAGCGCACGCGCAGCATACGCGGCTCCTGGGCAGCGGCAAGCGTCTCATCAATTACCGCGCGCATCCGCTCAAGAAAGACCGCACGGCCATAGTTTTCGGCGTGCCGGCGGATGCGCAGCGGGTCGTAGCGGTCAACGTGGGCGGCAGCCACGGCAGCGGCCAGGGCAGCCGCCGTGGGCGTATGGAAGAAACGCCCGGTAACCCCCTCGATCACCGTCTCCAGGGCACCACCGGCGGCAAAGGCGATCACCGGGCGCCCGGCAGCCATCGCCTCGACCGGGGTGATGCCAAAATCCTCCTCGCCCGGAAAGATGAAGCCACGGCAGCGGGCAAAGAGATCGATCCGGGCCTGCTCATCGACCCAGCCAAGAAACTCGATATTCGGCCCGGCAAGTTGCTCAAGGCGCTGCCGGTCGCGCCCGTCGCCGAAGATCTTGAGCGGCAGGCGCAGCCTGGTCAATGCCTCAACGACCAGTTCGATGCGCTTGTAGGGGATGAGCCGCCCGCCGGCGAGGTAGAAATCGCCCTCGGGCTGCGGGCGATAGGGCGGCAGATCGACCGGCGGCGGCACCACCTCGGCATCGCGCCGGTAGTAGCGGCTGATCCGCCTGGCAACCACCTGCGAGTTGGCAACGAACGCATCAACCCGATTGGACGCCACAACGTCCCAGAGTCTAACATAGCTGAGCGCGAAGGGCAAGAGCGCGCCCTGGAGCCTGGTGATGCCCTCGCGCTCCATATAGTCGCGGGTGCGCCAGGCGAAGCGCATCGGCGTATGGCAGTAGCACACGTGCACCGCGCCGGGACGGGGGATCACGCCCTTGGCGTAGGCGCTGCTGCTGGAGAGGATCAGATCATACTCGCTCAGGTCGAAACTCTCGAAGGCGGCCGGGTAGAGCAGAAAATAGCGCCGGAAATGCTTGCGCCAGCCGGGAAGGCGCTGCATAAACGAGGTGCGAATATCCCAGCTCCGGTACGCCTCGGGCATGGTCGCCGGGTCATAGAGCGAGGTATAGACCGGCGCATCAGGGTACAGCTCGTGCAGCGCCTCGAGCACCCGTTCGGCCCCACCGTACTGGTTGAGATAGTCGTGAACGATTGCGACGCGCATAGAGGGGCCCCTGAGCACCCCGGCGGGCCGGCCTGACCCGCGGCCCGCTACCCGTCGCGCGGGCCAACACCGCTTTAGGATAGCACAGGTTGACCCAGCCGCCGCAGCCGCGCCCACTGGTGAAGGGACGATCCCGGTGGGTAGCAGTTCTCTCGCTTGACGACCCGCGGGGGCCGGCTAAACTGGAAACATAACGTACGTTGTTTCGCGCTTACCGACGCACGGCCCGCCGTCAAACGGGCATATACGTATTTACGGAGGGAGGCGCCGTAATGACCATGCAGGATTTTGATGATCTCTCCCCACGGATGGCCCAGAGCCATCTCGAGCGCGCGTTCATGGAGGAGTATCTGCGCGGGCTGGGCCTCGGCCTGAACGACCTGCGGCTCCTCCCTACGCCCAAGGCCCGCGAGTTGCTGCGCGCGGCTTCCGTCTATGCGTCGATGCGCCTGAGCGAGGTGGAGTCGCGGTCACACCTGGTGGAGGAGCTTCACGGCGGCCCGGTGCCCATGTAGTGCTCCCCCGTCACCCCGACTCCCCGCGGTCGCCACTCCGGCGACCGCGTCCGTTTTAGCCCGTATCGCGCTGCGCGGCCAGAAAGGCGGCACCCTTGCCAACCCGGGTGTTGACCGGCACCCCGGCGGCGCAGAGCGGGCACTCGGCGGGGGCGTAGCTCTCCAGCGGCACCTCGCTGAGCGCGTACAACTCCGGCGCGTCGATCAACTCGGCGGTGACCGCGCCACGGTTGCACAGGGCGCCTACGCCGACTACGGTGCCCCCCGCCGCCCGCACGGCCGCGACCACCAGGCGCACCGAGCCCCCGGTGGTGAGAATATCTTCGACCACCAGCACCCGGCGGCCGGCCACCAGCGCGTCGTAGCCCCGGCGAAGCACACGCCGCTTCCCCTCACCGTCAGGCTCCTCCTCGGCATAGACCGCCAGCACCTCGCGGCCCGTGAGCGCGCTGAGGTGGTGGGCCGTCCACTGGGCCATGATCACCCCGCCCACGGTCGGCCCAGCCACCACCTCCACACCCGCCGCGACGAAGTGGCGCGCGATCTGCGCACAGACCGCGCTAGTGGCGGCCGTGTGGGGGTAGAGCGCGTCTTTGTTCACGTAGCTGCTGCCGTGACGCCCCGAGGTGTAGACCAGGTGGTCACCGGTGATCAGCGCCCCGACCTGGGCGAGCAGGGCCAGCACATGGTCGTCGCTCATACGAACTCCTCAAGGATCCGGGCAGCGGCAGCGGCGGGGCCACCAGACTCAGGCGGCGCAGCCGTGATCGGCCGGCCGATCACCAGGTAGTCGGCGCCGGCACGGAGCGCCTCGGCGGGCGTCAGTACACGGCGCTGGTCGCCCACGGCCGCCCAGGTCGGGCGTACCCCAGGAGTGACGATCAGCAACGCGGGGTCGCAGGCCGCCCGGATGGCTGCCACCTCGTGGGGCGAGGCGACGACGCCATCCAGGCCGCACTCCTGAGCGAGCCGCGCCAGGTGGACGACGTGCGCCTGCAGCGGCGCGTCCACGCCGAGCTCAGCGCGCAGGGCAGCTGGGTCGACACTGGTGAGCACGGTGACTCCGAGCAGCAGCGGGCGCGTAGCGAACGCCGCCGCGGCGGCCGCGGCGGCGCGTCGCATGGCTGCCCCGCCCTGGCAGTGGAGGGTCAGCATGCGCACGGCGGGGCCAAGCGTACAGACCGCGCGCACGGCGCCGGCCACAGTGTTGGGGATGTCGTGCAGCTTCAGGTCGAGGAACAGGCCGCCCCCGGCGGCAGCCAGCGCTCGCACCACCTGGGGCGTACCCTCAGCCGTACACAGCTCCAGCCCGACCTTGAAACCACCCACAGCGGGCTGGAGCGTGGCCACCAGGGCCAGGGCCTCGTCGAGCGTCGGCACGTCGAGGGCGATAAGCAGCCGTTCACGGGGGCTGCGATCACGTACACGATCCATGGCTTTGCTGTCATTCCCTAGGTGTAGAGTACCAGATACACGGCAACACCGATCAGCGTGGCCGCAAGGTACAGGCCATAGGCCCAGCGCATGTAGGGCTTGTAGTTCTGGAAGCGCAGCCGCGCCGGTACCAGCTCGTTGCCGCGCAAGACGACAAACAGACCGAAGAGCAGCGCGACCACACCGAGGATCTCGTGCCCGGTCATGAAAATGAAGGCGGCGGCCGGCAGGTCGATATTCTCCGCCGGGTCCACGGCAAGCAGCGCCGGGATCATGAGCCCGAGCACGAGCGCCAGGTTC